>NZ_JBIALS010000024.1:0-141736 GCF_042873655.1 Streptomyces sp. NPDC004609
CGACGAAGCCTCCCGCAAAATGGCCCTCGTCATCTCCGGCAAAGGCCGCGCCGCCGGCATGACCCGCACCACCACCTTCCACCCCCCGGAGGCCTGAAACCGGACCGACGGCAGGCGGGCCGGGCCGAGGGAACGCGAACCGGCGGCATGCGGGCCGAGGCGACGCGAACCGGCGGCATGCGGGCCGAGGCGACGCGAACCGGCGGCATGCGGGCCGAGGCGACGCGAACGGAACGGGACGCGGACCGAGGCGACGCGAACCGGCGGCATGCGGGCCGAGGCGACGCGAACGGAACGGGACGCGGACCGATGTGACGAGAAGCGACGAGGCGTGGCCCGACCGCGCCCGACCGGCCGTCCCACAGGGTCGTCCGGCCGTCTCCCGAGACTTGCCATAGTCAACACCTATGACAACCAAAGCCATATCAAGGATTTACTGATGACCTCGGGGCGGCATAGCGTGCCGGTGAACGGGCCGCGCGGGACCTGTCCCCCACACCTGTCGGTCCGGCATACCGGTGGGACGTGCCCGGTCACCCGTGAGCCCACCGATCACAGCGATGTCCGGCCTCGCCACGGCCGGGCCCGGCACGGCCGAGCGGTCCGTCCCCGGATACAAGGAGGAACTCCATGCGTGACGCCGTCATCGTCGATGCCGTGCGTACCGCGGTCGGCAAGCGAGACGGAGCACTGTCGCAGGTCCACTCCGCGTCTCTGTCCGCCCACGCCCTCAACGCGCTGGTGCGGCGCACCGGTCTGGACCCGGCCCTGGTCGACGATGTCGTCTGGGGGTGCACCGGCACGGTCGGCATGCAGGCCGGCTGTATCGCGCGGGCCGCCGTACTCGCCGCCGGCTGGCCCGAGTCGGTGCCGGGGGTGACCGTCGACCGGCAGTGCGGATCCTCCCAGCAGGCCGTGCACCAGGCAGCGGCGGGTGTGATCTCCGGCCAGTACGACATCGCGGTCGCGGGCGGTGTCGAGAACATGAGCCGGATCCCGCTCGGTTCGACCCGCGCCGACGAACGGTTCGGCCGCCCCTTCGGCCCGGACGTACTCAAGCGCTACAACGGCACGGTCTTCACCCAGTTCGCGGGTGCCCAGCTGATCGCCGAGGAGTACGGCATCTCCCGTACCGAGATGGATCAGCACGGCCTGGACTCCCACGCCCGTGCGGCCCGCGCGATCGACGAGGGGCGCTTCACCGGGCAGATCGAACCCATGACGGTCACCGGTGAGGACGGTACGGCCCGGGTCTTCGACACCGACGAGGGCGTACGCCGGGGGTCCGCCCTGGAGACCCTGGCCCAGCTCAAGCCGGTCACCGAGGGCAGCGACATCAGCGCGGGCAACGCCTCACAGGTCTCCGACGGGACCGGAGCGCTGCTGATCACCACCAGCGAGACCGCCGCGCGCAACGGCTGGACCCCGATGGCCCGTATCCACACGGCCGTTGTCGTCGGCTGCGACCCGGTCACCATGCTCAAGGGCCCGATCCCGGCGACCGCGAAGGCACTGAAGAAGGCCGGTCTGTCGATCGGCGACATCGGCGCGTTCGAGATCAACGAAGCCTTCGCCTCCGTGAGTCTCGCGTGGCTCAAGGAGACCGGCGCGGACTACGAGCGGATGAACCCCCTCGGCGGCGCGATGGCCCTCGGCCACCCCATCGGCGGCTCCGGCGCGCGACTGATGACCACGCTCGTCCACCACATGCGCGACAACGGCATCCGCTACGGCCTCCAGTCCATGTGCGAAGGCGGCGGCATGGCCAACGCCACCGTCCTCGAACTCCTCTGAGAACCCCTCCGCCCCGCCGGGACCGGCAGCCACGCGGGTGGCCGGTGCCGGGGACGGGGACCGTCGGCCGACCTGGAGCGTCCTTGCACCACACCACCACCGCCACCCCCGAACCGGAATCCGGCACCGCCGCGCCCCGGGACGGCGCCGCCCCGGGTCCGGGCCCGGGCCCGGCGGTAGACCCCGGCGCGGGCTCGGTCGGCCGGGCCTGCTCCGATCTGGCCGGCCTCCTCACCCTGGAACGGATCGACCGCGACCTCTTCCGCGGCTGGTGCCACGACGGCACACCGCTGCGGGCCTACGGCGGACAGGTGGCGGCCCAGGCGCTGACCGCCGCCGGCCACACCGTTCCCGGCGGACAGGTCGCGCACTCCCTGCACGGCTACTTCCTGCGCGCCGGGGACACCCGGCGGACGATCGACTACCAGGTGGAGCGCCTGCGGGACGGCCGCGGCTATGTCTCCCGCCGGGTCACCGCGCTCCAGGACGGCGAGGCGGTCTTCACCCTGTCCGCCTCGTTCAAACTCCCCGAGGACACCGACGACCGCCAGGTCGCCATGCCCGACGTACCGGGGCCCGAGAACCTGCCGAACGCTTTTCTCGCCTGGGCCGACGCCGACCCGGAGTCCCATCGGCGCTCCGGAGTGACACAGGCGCTCGACGTGCGGCTGATACCCGCCCCCGAGGCCGAGAAGGGCGGAACCGAACAGCGGCTGTGGCTCAGGTCGTACGCCTCCCTTCCCGACGACCCGATGCTCCACATGTGCGCGCTGGCCTACGCCTCCGATCTGCTGCTCGCTCCCGTGGCGGCGCTCGACCGGGAGACCCCCGGGCCGCTCGCCAAGGGGCCCGGAACCACCGAAACCTTCCTCACCTCGCTGGACCACGCGGTCTGGTTCCACCGGCCGTTCCGCGCGGACGACTGGCTCCTGGTGGTCCAGCGCAGCCCGTCCGCGGGCGACGGACGGGGCATCGTGCACGGGGAGTTCTGGAACCGGGACGGCCGTCTTGTCGCCTCGGTCGTCCAGGAGACCCTTCTGCGCCACCGCAAGCCGGGATGACGCCCACCGCGCCCGTCCGTCACCCACCGCGCGGCTCGCCCGCCGGCCGACTGCGTACGCTGGTGCGCGCCCGGGTCTGACAACACCCCACCGCGCGGCCGGTGCGGGATCGGGATCGGTGCCACAAACGGAGGCAGCAGTGAAGTGCCCTGACACATCGCACGGTGCACGTGTCACCGCCCATGGTGCCGTCTCCACATCCCTGGCCCTGCACAGCGATCGCGCACTGGGCGAACTGGTGGACACGGCCGTGCCGATCGGCTCCGGCATCGGCGGGACGTCGGCCCTGCTGGAGATCGCCGGAACCACGGTCTTCGTGAAGCGGGTGCCCCTCACCGATCCGGAGAGGCGGCCCGAGCACGTCCGGTCCACGGCGAACCTGTTCGAACTGCCGGTCTTCTGCCAGTACGGCGTCGGCACCATCGGCGGGCCGGGCTTCGGGGCCTGGAGAGAACTCGCCGTGCACACCATGACGACGAACTGGGTACTCGCCGGGGAGTACGAGGGCTTCCCCCTGATGTACCACTGGCGAGTGCTGCCGGACTCGACGCCCCTGCCCGAGGAACTGGCCGACGTCGAACGGGCCGTTGCCTACTGGGGCGGCGGACCGCAGGTACGCCGCCGGATCGAGGCTCTCCAGCAGTCCTCGGCGAGCGTCGCGCTGTTCCTGGAGTACATTCCACAGAATCTGCACCAGTGGCTCGGTGAGCAGATGGACGCGGGCGGCGAGGCCGCCGACCGGGCCTGCGTCATGGTCGAGGAGCACCTGGAGACGGGGACCTCGTTCATGAACAGCCGGGGCCTCCTGCACTTCGACGCCCACTTCGAGAACATCCTGACCGACGGCCGACGCCTCTTCTTCGCCGACTACGGCCTTGCCGTCTCCTCCCGGTTCGAGCTGTCGCGGGAAGAGGCCGCCTTCGTCGACCGCCATCAGACATACGACCGCTGCTACTCGGCCGCCTATCTGGTGAACTGGCTGGTCACCGACCTGTACGGGTACGGACGAGACGACCGCGAGGCGCAGGTGCGGGCGTATGCCCAGGGCGAGCGCCCCACAGGGATCCCGGAGGTGGCCGCGAGGATCCTCGCCCGCCATGCGCCGCTCACGGCGGTGATGGCGGACTTCTTCCGCACGTTCCGGAACGAGAGCCGGGAGACCCCGTACCCGCTGGAGGAGATCCGCCGGACCGGCCGTGTGTGAGGGGTCCTTCCCGCGCGGCTGACGGGCCGCCGCGGGGCATCGGGCGCCCCCACGGCGACGGATGGCCGCTCCTGCTCCTCCCGTCAGAGCCCGGGCGTTCCCGGCACACGGGCCCCATCATGGACACCGGTCCCCTTCGGCGGTACGCGCCGCCCGGACACCCTCGCGTCCAGTGCCACCCGTGAACGGTCCGAGGCGAAGCCGGGCGCCGGGCACCCGTGTTGCTCCCGGTACGGACAGAAGCGGCTCCTGGCGTCGAGGGAACGGCCCAGGCGTCCGCCCCCGCTCCGGCCACCCGGACGGGCCCGCCGAGCGCCTGCTCACACCCTGTCCCGGGGAAACGGTTTCCGAGGGACCACGGGCATCGCGGAGGGTGCGTACGGCTGGATCCAAGGGGCCTCACAGACCCCGGCCCCGGGTACGGATCGGCGGCAACCGAACGGTTCCATCCGGGCCCGTTGCGCGGCCGGCCGCCGGCCCCGAACGGGCGCGGGCGACGGCGAGTACCGGCCTCCGTCGCGATATGGACATGGCCAACTGGCGAGACTACTCTCTGACTTGGTCTAGACCAACGCTGCTCCGAGCTCACCATCCCCCCCATGTCTGCAGCGCCCCCCACACTCCCCCCAGGAGCGAAGCATGCGCAGAAAGATCACCTCGTCGCTGCTCGGCCTCGGCATCGCCGGGGTCACCCTCTTTGCCACCTCCGGCAGCGCGCAGAGCCACGGCTACGTCGACTCCCCCATCAGTCGCTCGCAGCTCTGCGGACTCGGCACCGTCCAGGACTGCGGCCAGATCGAATGGGAGTCCTGGAGCGTCGAGGGCCCCCAGGGCTTCCCCGGCCGCGGCCCCGCCGACGGCACGCTCTGCTCCGGCGGCAACGGCCGCTTCTCCGAACTCGACGATCCCCGTGGCGGAGCCTGGCCCGCGACCCCGGTCAGCAGCGGAGAGAACCACACCTTCACCTGGCGGATGGTCGCCCGGCACGCGACGACCGACTTCCGCTACTACATCACCAAGGACGGCTACGACCCCAGCAAGCCGCTGACCCGCTCCGACCTCGAACCCCAGCCGTTCCTGACGGTGCCGTTCGGCGGGCGCCAGCCCGACTACACCGTGACCCACACGGGCACCCTGCCCCAGAAGTCCGGCAAGCACCTGATCCTCGGCGTCTGGACGGTCGCGGACACCGACAACGCCTTCTACGCCTGCTCGGACGTCCAGTACTGAGCAGCGACCGGCTTCCCGCGCCGAGACCGGTCTCCCCCACCGGGACCTGAACGGGCGCCGGGTCATCACCGGGCGCCGGCGACGCCTCCCGTACCTCCGGGTACGGAACCGGCCTCCTCCGGAACCCGGCCGACCGGGTCCAGCCGCACCCCACCCCCTGCGGCTGGACCCGAGTCCACACCGTGCCCCCGCGCCTCCCTCCCCGCCGACGGGACACCAGGGCCTCTCGTTCGGATCTTGCCGGGCTCGCGTGCCCAGGCACCACGCCCCTCCCCGTAGCCTCCGGGTACGGGTGGTCCCCCGGCACCGGAGGACCCCGCTCCCTGCCCCAGCCCGACCGGACGAAAGCCCCCAGCCCTCCGCCCCGGCTCCCTGACCACCCCAACGGCCCCGGGCCGTCGCGCGGATGTACGCCATCGACCGGAGTAACCCCTACACTCCTGAACCCATCCGCGAAACGACGGGGGTTGCCTCATGGCACAGGACGGCAGCGCGAGGGACCGGATCGATACAGGGCGCGCGCACTCGGCGCGCGTGTACGACTACATCCTCGGTGGAAAAGACCACTACCCGGTGGATGCCGAGGCGGGCGACGCGATGGTGGCGGCTCTGCCGTCGCTGCCGGTGACCATGCGCCAGAACCGGCTGTTCATGCAGCGCGTGACGAGGTATCTCGCGAAAGAGGCGGGCATCCGCCAGTTCCTCGACATCGGAACGGGCCTGCCGACCTCCCCCAACCTCCATGAAGTCGCCCAGCGGGAACGCCCGGACGCGTCGGTCGTCTACGTGGACAACGACCCCATCGTCCTCGCCCACGCCCAGGCGCTCCTCACCAGCTCCCGCCAGGGCCGTACCGCCTATGTCGACGCCGACATACGGCGTCCGGAAACCCTCCTCGAATCCGAGGCGTTCCAGGAGCTGCTGGACCTGAAGGAGCCCGTCGGCCTCACGATCATCGCGATGCTGCACTTCCTGCAGATCCCCGAGGGCTACGCCCTGGTCCGGCGGCTGCTCGAACCGCTTCCGCCCGGGAGTTGTCTCGCCATCGCCACGGGGACGGCCGACTTCGCCCCGCCGGAGGCCGCCCGCAAGATGGTCGCCGAGTACGAGAGCCGGGGCATCCCCATGGTCGCCCGCAACCGTGACCAGGTCGCCGCCTTCTTCGACGGCCTGGAACTCGTCGAGCCGGGCCTGACGCAGGTTCACCGCTGGCGGCCCACCGAGGAACAGAAGTCCGTCGACGACCGCGAGGTCGCGATGTACGGGGCGGTGGGCCGCAAGCCCTGAGTCAGGGTGCCGGACCGGGCGAAGACGGCCGTCCCGGGACGGTCCGCCGCCTCGTCGGGACGACGCCTGCCGAGCGGGCAGCGGCACGGCGTCGTCGATGGCGGCTTCCCCGGTCCAGTGGCCCTCGCCGCTGTCCCGTGCGTCACCCCGCAGCTTCTCCAGGCGCCGCCGCCCGACGCCGCTGCCGGGCCCCTCCCACCGGGACGAACCGTGTCCCGCCACCCGGGCGTCACCCGGTCGGCGGGCGGTGACGGCGACCCGGTGCCCGGGGCCCGCCCCGGACCGGGGCGCGGGCGGGTGAGGCGGTCGGCCGTACCGCGTCGCCGGAGTCTCCCGGCGGACGGCGGATCCACTTCCGCGGGCGGGCGTCAGCGGGATCCGCGGTTCCGGGTGAGGGGGCCGGAGGCCCGGACACGGAGACGGCGTGTCGTGAGGAAGCCGAGCGCCAGGAGCACCGGACCGGCCACGACCGCCCAGCGCAGTTCCTGGACGCTTCCCTGGTCGAGGACCGCCAGGACCCCGGTGAGGGTGAGCAGGAGGCCGACGGCCAGGACGGCCCGGGCGCCGAATCCCTGGAGCCGTCGCAAGGAAAGCGGAAGCTCCCCGATCCGGCCGGCCGTCTTCCTGCTCTGTGGCCGGGGTCCGCACGGGGCCGCCGCCGGAGAGGGCCTCCGGAAGGTGACGGGCCTGGTGACACCGCCGGCTCCGACGACAAACCTCCGCAGCAGATAGTCGCCCGGCACGACGTACCAGCTCGTGCGCGGTGTGTGCACGGAGTAGAGACCGCCGTTCCGCAGGCTTTCGGCCGCGCGGGCGCAGTCCTCGTCCTCGCGCGCACGGGACTCCAGATACCGCTGGAGTTGGACCTGGGTCTCTCGTGAGGTGCCGAAGGTCCGGGCGTGGAAGGCAACCCTGAATCCGTACGGCGAGCGTGTGTCGGCCGTGACCTGTACCCAGCCCCAATCCCCCATGACCCCACCCCGATCGGTCCCGCCTCACCACCGCCCGCAGCGCGGAGCGGACTCCCGTGCCGGGCCCGGCCGCCGCGCCCTGTACCCGCACGGGCAGGCAGAGTGCGGGCCGGAGCCCGCCGGGGTCGTACCCCGGTACTACCCCTCCCACCCCATGAACCGTCCACGGTCCGACGTCCCGCCCCCGTTCGCGGACGAGTATCGGGAACGTGATCGAAGTACAGGGACTCACGAAGAGATACGGCAGGAGGACCGTCGTCGACGGCCTCGACTTCACCGTGGGCGCGGGCACCGTCACCGGCTTCCTCGGCCCCGACGGCGCCGGCAAGTTCACCACCATGCGCATGATCCTGGGACTGGACACGCCCACCCGGGGCCGGGCCACCGTCGGTGGCAGAGCGTATGCCGGCCACACCGCGCCGCTGACCGAGGCCGGCGCGCTGCTGGAGGCCCGCTCGGTCCATCCGGGACGAAGCGCGTACCACCATCTGATGACGCTGGCGCACACCCATGGCATCCCGCGCGGTCGCGTCGCCCAGGTGCTCGATCTGGCCGGGCTCACCTGCTTGTCGCGGCTGCCGTGCTGCTGAAACGGCGTGACGTGTGAACGTCCGCAGGCGAGGATGACCGGATGACCGAGCAGCCGAAGGAGAGCGGTGACCCCCGCGACCAGCGCGGATTCACGGCAACCCGTCCCGGGGGCCCGGGGGCGGTGACCCCGCCCGAGACCGTGCGGGCCGCCCGTTCCGGGGACTGGCAGCGGTCCGCCGGGGTGGGGCCGACGGTGGCACCTGTACCGGCCGGGGCGAGCCCTGTGCGGGCCGGGAGCGCGGGGGCTCAGCTCCGGGCCGGGGAGACGCGGGACTTCGTCCCGCGCGGGCAGGAGCCGGGGGGTGCGCCGGACGAGCAGACGCCCGGGGATCCGGACGCGCCGGCCGACGGTGCCCCGGCCGGGCACACGAGGACAGCGACCGGTGCCCCGGCCGGGAGCCCGTCTCCCGGAGCGCAGCCGCTGACCGGGTGGCTGAACCGGCTCACCCGGCGGATCCGTGCCTTCGACGCCCGGCGACCCCTGGTGTGGGATCTGCTGCTGACGACGTTCTGGGTGCTCGCGGCGCTCATCGATGTTCTGAGCACGGGCTGGCGCACGACCGCCCACCGTCCGGACACACCGGTCTGGCTGGTGACGGTGATGACCTTCGGCTTGGCGCTGCCCCTGCTCGTACGCCGTCGCCATCCGCTCGCCGCGCTGCTGGTCACCCTGCCGTTCGCCCTGGTCAACAACTGGTCCGGTGCCGTCCTCCAGGCCGCGCTCCTGCAGTTGGTCCCCGTCTTCCACATCGCCCTGCGGCTGCCGCTGCGGACCCTGGCCGTGGCGCTCGCGGTGGTGGCCGTGCCACGCGCGGTGGAGACGGTCCTCTATCCGGTGGGCGACGGCGACCCGCAGTTCCTCCCCACCCTCTACTCCTTCGCCATCGTCGCCCTGCTCGGCATCGCGGTCCGCTCCCGCCAGGAGTACACCGCCTCCCTCGTCGAACGCGCCCGCCGCCTCGAAGTCGAGCGCGACCAGCAGGCACGGCTCGCCGCCGCGGCGGAACGCACCCGGATCGCCCGCGAGATGCACGACATCATCGGCCACAACCTCTCCGTCATCACCGGCCTGGCGGACGGCGGGAGGTACGCGGCGGCCAAGTCGCCGGAGCGTGCGGCCCAGGCCCTTGACGCGATCTCCACCACCAGCAGGGCGGCCCTGGCCGAACTGCGGCGGCTGCTGGGTGTCCTGCGCGAGGAGTCGCCAGCCCGCCCGGATCGCGCCCCGCAGCCCACCCTCACCGACCTGGACCGGCTCGTCGAGGGTGTGCGGGCGGCCGGCCTCCCGGTCCTGATGACGACCAGCGGCCGCCCGGCACCGCTGCCGCCCGGCCAGGAGCTGACCGTGTACCGCGTGGTCCAGGAAGCACTGACCAACACGCTCAAGCATGCGGGTCAGGGCTCCCGCGCGGCGGTCGACCTCGCCCACACCCACGACGCGCTCACCGCGACCATCACCGACACGGGCCCGGGCAGCAGTACGCGCACGGGCACGGTTGTTGCCGGGAACTCCAGCGCCCGCCCGGGCCCAGGCGCGGGGGCTGCCGGGGACCACACACCGCCCGCCGAGGGCCGTGGCGTCACGGGGATGCGGGAACGCGCCGCCCTCTACGACGGCACCCTCGAATCCGGCCCGCTCCCCGGCGGCGGCTGGCGTGTCCGCCTCCGGCTCCCTCACCTTCCCCACCTCCCCACGACCGAGGACACCCCACAGTGACGACCGTGCTCATCACCGACGACCAGCCCCTGCAGCGCCTCGGCTTCCGGATGCTGCTGGAGAGCCAGGACGACCTGACGGTCGTGGGCGAGGCCGCCAACGGCGCCGAGGCGGTACGTCTGGTCGACCGGTTCCGCCCCGATGTCGTCCTGATGGACATCCGGATGCCCGGCCTCGACGGCATCGAGGCCACCCGGCGGATCGTCTCCGCCGGAGACCGCACACGAGTGCTGATCCTGACGACGTTCGACCTGGACGAGTACGCGTACGACGGTCTGCGCTCGGGCGCCTCCGGCTTTCTGATCAAGGAAGCGCTCCCCGAGGAACTGCTGGCCGGCATCCGCTCGGTCGCGTCGGGCGACGCCGTGGTGGCCCCGGCCCTGACCCGCCGGCTGCTGGACGCCTTCGCCCACCGTCTTCCGGCGGGAGCCACCCCGGCCCTTGCGCAGCAGGACAGGAGGATCGCCGCGCTCACCGAAAGGGAGAGGGAGATCCTGACCGTCGTCGGCCGGGGCTGGACGAACACCGAGATCGCGGAGCGTCTGCATCTCGCGGAATCGACGGTGAAGACGCATATGTCGAGGATCCTGGCGAAGACGGGCGCGCGGGACAGGGTGCAGGCGGTGATCCTCGCGTACGACACCCGGCTGGTACGCCCGAACTGAGGGACCACGGCGATCCGGAGCTGCCCCGCCGCGCCCGCCGGACGCGGGGCCCGGGCGCATCGGGATCATTCCCGCGCTCCGATGACATCCGCCGGCCTGCCGGCCAGACCGGCGCGGGCCGAGATCATCGTCGTGGCCAGCGCCAGGAACGCGGCGAACGCCACGATGCCCAGATAGGTGAGCGCCGGTGCATGAGGGGAAGCGCTGCCGGTCATCCCGACGGCGAACGCGGTCAGCGTCGCCCATGCGATCGACGTCCCCAGTACCACGGCCAGCAGCACGATCGTGAGCGACTCCATCCGGAGCATCCGCAGCACCTGACGCCGGGTCGTGCCGGCCAGCCGCAACAGCGCGAACTCGCGGACACGGCCGCTGGTGGACATCGCGAGGGTGTTGGCGACCGCGATGGCCGTGAAGGCGATGATCAGGCCCATCGCCACATAGTTGACGGCGGCATGGGACTGCTGCTGGCCGGCCTGGAGCGAATCCACCTGGTCGCGGTCGAGAACCTTGACACCCGGATAGCCCCGTACGGCTGCCGCCACGGCCGCCTTCGTCAGTTCGGTCCTGACGAGCACCGCCAAACCGAGCGGATTGTCGACATGCGCGGCGACCACGTCGTGGGCCATCGTCAGATCGCCGAAGCCGAGCCCCCGTTCGTACACCGCGACCACGGTGAGCGGCACACGGGTTCCGTCTCCCATGGTGACCCGGACCTTGCTGCCGACGCCGCCCAGGGCGCCGGCGGCCACATCGCTGACGGCCAGGCCGCCTGCGCCCAGGCCCTCCAGGGAGCCGGAGGTGACGTCCGGGTCGAGCGTCTCACGCAGCCCCTCGGGGGTGACGCCCTGGACCTGGTACTTGTCCAGGCCCACGCGCACCGTACTGCGGACGACCTCGGTGGCCGTGCTGACGCCGGGCAGGGCGCGCACCGCGTCAGCCGCCGGGCCGGGGACACCCGGCCCGGACGAGGCGATCGTGTAGGTCGCGATGTTCCCGGCTTTCGCCTGGCTTCGCGCCGCGTTCCCCAGGGTCGATTGGACGAAGACGATGGTGCACGCCATGGCGACGAGCAGGGTGAGGGGGGTGACCGCCCCGGCGAACCTCCGGGTGTTGGTACGGGTGTTGGCCAGGGCGAGGTATCCGCTGACGCGGGACAGCCGCAAGGGCGCCCCCAGTACGGTGGTGCCGATCCGAGCGATGACCGGTCCCAGCAGCGCCACCGCCGAGGAGAGCACGATCACACTCAGATAGGTGACGGGGGAAGCGGCCGGTTCCGTGCGCAGGGCGCTCAGCACTCCCACCAGGACGACGCCGGCGACCAGGAGGACCACCCCGGCGACCACCCGCCCGCGGGCGAGGCGCCCGGTCTCCGTCGCGGCCTCGGACAGTGCTTCGGCGGGACGGATCCGGGCCACGCGCCGCGCCGACACCCTGGCCGCCGCCCAGGCTCCGAGGACGGACGCGGCCACGGCGGCGAGCATCGGATAGGGGCTGAGCGACAGTTCCAGTGTGTCGGGGATGGTGCCGAAGCCGATGAACCTGCGATGCAGCCAGAAGGCGATCGGCACTCCGGCGACCGCGCCGACGGCACCGGCGAGGAGGCCGATGACGGCGGCTTCGCGGCCGATGAGGCCGCGGATCTGTCCGGGGGTGGCGGCCACGGCGCGCAGCAAAGCCAGTTCGCGGTAGCGCTGCTGGATGGAGAGCGCGAAGGTCCCGACCACGACCAGGACCGCCACCAGCAGGGAGATCGCCGCGATGGCTCCGCCCATGCTGATCAACTGGACCCGTGCCTTGCCTGCGTCGAGGAACTCCACGGCTCCCCGGTCCCCGGGGCCGTGCACCTGTGCCGTCGTACCGGCGAGGGCGCGGGTGAGAGCGCTGTGAAGCTCTCCGGGGTCGGCGCCGCGGTCGGCGATGACGCCGATGACGGCCACCCGGCCCGCCCGTCCGCTCAGTCGCTCCGCCTCCCGGTCCGAGAAGAACAGGGACGACTGCTCCCTCAGGTCACCGTCGCGGGGCGCGGCGATACCGGACACACGATAAGAGGTGGGTGCGCCCGTGGACTGCACGGTGATCCGGTCGCCTGTGCCGACGCCGGCCCGGGAGGCGAGGTCCCGGTCGAGCACCACCTCGCCGGCCGCGCCCGGGGCCCGGCCCGCGACCAGGGTGAACGGGGTCAGGGAGGCGGAGCCCCAGGAGTGGCCCCATGATTCCTTGCCGTCGGGACCGGGGAGGACCCGTCCCGCGGAGGTGACCGCGTAGGCGGGGAAGGTCAGTTCGGGCACGGCCGCCTCGACTCCGGGGACGGCGGCGACGGTGGCGGTGAGACCGGCGGGCAGCCAGACGCGCTCCGCGAGCGGTTTGGCCTTGTGCTTGATCTTCTTCTTGCCCTTCTTCTCCTTCACCTTCATCTGGTGGACGTTCTGATCGCCGGCGACCACGGCGGACGCCGCCGCGTAGCGCTCGGTCCTGATCTTGCCGGTCAGTCCGGTGACGAGGAGGGTGCCGCAGGCGGCGACGAGCGCTGCTGCGCACAGCAGTGCCAGGAAGGCCCCGATGAAGCCGCCCTTGCGGAATCGCAGGGTGCTCAGGGCGTACCGCATCATCGGGACCACGCTCCCAGGTGCGTCATGCGGTCGGCGATCCGGTCGGCCGTCGGATCGGCCATACGGTCCACCAGGCCGCCGTCCGCGAGAAACAGGACGTGGTGCGCGTACGCCGCCGCGACCGGGTCGTGGGTGACCAGGACGACGGTCTGGCCGGCCTCGTCCACACAGCTGCGGAGCAGGGTGAGGATCTCCTTGGCGGTCACGGTGTCCAGGGCGCCGGTCGGTTCGTCGGCGAAGACGACATCGGGGCGGGTGACCAGGGCGCGGGCGATGGCGACCCGCTGCTGCTGGCCGCCGGACAGCTGGGCCGGCCGGTGGCCCGCCCGTCCGGTGAGGCCCACCCGGTGGATGATCTCGTCCAGCCACCCCCGGGCGGGCTGCCGGCGGGCGAGGCGCAGCGGCAGGGTGATGTTCTGCCGGACCGTCAGGGACGGGACGAGGTTGAATGCCTGGAAGACAAAGCCGACGCGCTGTCTGCGCAGATGGGTGAGCCGGGTCTCGTCCATGCTGGTCAGCTCGGTACCGGAGATCCTGACGGAGCCGGAGGTGGGCTGGTCCAGGCCTGCCGCGCAGTGCAGGAAGGTGCTCTTGCCCGAGCCGGAGGGACCCATGACGGCGGTGAAGCTGCGGTGGGGGATGGTGACGGAGACATCGTCCAGCGCGGTGACGGCATGGGCACCGCGGCCGTGGACCTTGCTGACGGCTTCGAGTTGTACGGCGTGGCCGGCCGCGGATTCCCGCTCCGCCTCCGCCGCCCTGTGCCCCCTCATGGCCGCTCGTCTCCTTCCGGGGTGGCCCCGGGCCCTGCGGCCGCGGACTGTTCCTGGTCGGGCGCCGGCAGGGCGAAGAACCGGGTCAGCACGGTCCGGGCGCCCTCCGGGGCCTCGTCGCCGGTGCGCTTGTAGCGGTTGACCAGGGCGATGTACTCCTCGAAGAAGGAGCGGAGCTCGTCGAGGGTCAGCCGCATCGAGCCGCGGGAGTGGAGGAATCCGTCCATCCACTCCCCGAGGTCGTCGCTCTGGCGCAGCAGCCGCTCGAACATCTCGGCATCCGCGGCATAGGCCCGCCGGTGCATCTCGTCGACAACGAGGCGCACCTCGCCGCTCTGTCTGCTGCGCTCGGGAAAGCGAAGATCGGCGCGGACGACCCGCCACCACCGCTCACGTCCGTGCCCCTCCTCCTTCAGGTCCTCCTCGATGAAGCCGTGGCGCGCCAGCTCCCTCAGGTGGTAGCTGGTGGCGCCCGTATTGAGGTCGAGCTCCCGCGCGAGCATCGCCGACGTGGCCGATTCGAGCAGTGTGAGCTGCTGGATGATCTGGTACCGGCGCGGATGGCTGAGCGCCTTCAGCGCGGCGAGATCGTCGATCTTTCGTGGCTCGGGTGCGTGCGACATGGGTACACAATTTCATGTGCACAGAGAATTGTGCAATCACTCGGAGGGGTGAATGCCCGGAATCTCTCCCGACGGCCACAGAGTCCCGTGGACCGGTGTCAGCGGTGCGCCAGGACGCCGCCCGGCGGATTCGGGCAGCGCGGACCCACCGACTGGCCCCGGGCCAGGCACCGGCGGTGATGCGCGTAGGAGATCAGCCGGAGGGCGCGTCCTCGCGGTCCTGCGCTCTCGCCCGCAGAACGCGGGCGGCCGCCGATACCGGCACGGCGCTGGTGCAGTAGTCGTAGTGGGTGGTGTCACGATCGGGCGGTCGCAGGGTCACGGAGTAGCCCCGGGGGCTCGGAAGCCCGGGCGGAAGGCCGACTCCCGGTGGCAGGCACACCACCACCGGGAACTCCGTGAACAGCGCCGCCAGCCGCGCGCGGACGGACGGGGAGGTGAGGGCATCCGGCGCGATCTCGATCTGGAACAGGACCACCCCGGCCTCCGTCAGCCGCCGCAGCGTGTCCGTGGCACCCAACAGGCTCCCGTCGTCGGACTCCAGGAAGAACCCGTTCGCGATCTTCGGCAGCGGAAGCCTCGCGAGGCGTGCGAGGTCGTGCGCGAAGGCGTCCCGCTTCTCCGGGTCAGCCGGGGTGAACTCGTAGTAGTCGGCCCCCAACCGCTCCAGTGCACCGGCCATCTCGTTCTCGGTGAAACCGTCCGTCTTCTCGAACGAGACGGCCACGGAGGCCGGTCCGACCGCGTCCAGCACGGCGACGGCGGCCCGCTCGTCCACACGCCCCCGCTGTGGCGCGTGCCGCCGGGCCACGGTGAGGCCGACCAGGTTCGCACCGCGCAGCGCGGTGAACCGGGTCGAGGGCACCGCCTGATTCACCTTCAGTACGGGCCCGGACCGCCGGTCCAGCAGCACCAGGAGTTCGGCGGCCCGGCGGCGCTCCGCATCGGCCGTCCCAGCGGCGCCTGTCTCATCGGGCACATGCGTGACACAGGGTGCGTCAGGCGCCTCCGGCGCACCCTTCGTAGCGCCCGGATCGCCCGGATCGAGTCCCCGGGGCACGGCGAGATGTCGGCGCCGGACTTCGCCCGCTCGTGGCTCGCGGCCCGCCGTGAGGCCCTGCGGCGGAAGGAGCGGCCGCGGGAACCCCTCTCCTCGGCGCTCGACCGGGTCTTCTCGGCGCTGGAGGACTACTCCATCGATCCCGCCCTGCGCGACGAGACCGATCTGACGGACGAGGAACTGGTCGCGTCCGTCCGCGCGGTCCTCACCGGGATCGACCGGCTCGGCTGACCGGCAGCCCGCGCGAAACCGGTGGATCACCGAGCAGGCCGGCTTGCGGCTCTCTTGCGACCAGACGCTCCTGACGCACGCCGGATGCGTGGACGAGCCGTAGGACGTCCGGCGAGTCCGCGAAACCGGCTCCGCAGCGGACGAGGATCACCGAGCCCCGCCGCCGATTGACAGGTACACCATCGGAAGGGCACGCATCCGCCGGCCGGGCTCCACCCCGCGGTCACCCTCACCCGGACCGCACGGCGAGCCGGAGGAGCAGCCTAGCCGGGCAGGGTGATCGCGTACGCCTTGCGGAGCGTCTCGTGGACGGTCCACGTCGTACGGTCACCCCGGCGCAGCACTCCGAGATCGCCCGGACCGATGTCGAGCGTCGGGCCGCCTTCGATCTCGATGGTGGCACGGCCGCTGACGACGACGAAGAGTTCGTCCTCCTCCGTGTCGGTCACCACGCCCGGAGTGATCTGCCAGATACCGCGCAGCTGCCGCCCGTCCCGGGACTCCCAGAGCAGCTTCCCGGTGACCTCGGGGGTACCGGAGACGATCTGTGAGAGGTCGAGAGGATCGGGTTCGAGCGAGGCGTCGGGGATGTGCACGGCGAAGCTCTGGTCCATGACCGGGGCAGTACCTTCCGTTGCGTACAGCTGTGTTTGGCCGGATCTTTTCGCCGACGATCTCACATCGGGAGAACACGGCCCCGGCCGGGCGGCCTCAACCGCCCCCCTCCTGCGACCCCGGCCCCGGACCCCGGCACAGCATCCGGCCCCGGCCCGAGCCGCCACCCGGAGCCCAGCCCACGGCCCCGCGCCGGAACCTCAGCCCCGTTCCGGCCCCGTCGCCACCGGGCGTGACGGATCGCGGGACCACTCCGACCAGGAGCCCGCATACAGGGCCGATGGGAAGCCCGCCAGTTCGAGGGCGAGTGCCAGTTGGGCACCCGAGACACCCGAACCGCAGTAGACGCCGATCTGCTCACCGGCTCTGCCCTCACCATCAGTCACATCAGCCCCACCAGGCCCTCCGGCAGCACCTGCATCGGCTGCTCCCGATCCACCCGGGCCACCCGCCCCCCTCGCCCCACCGGCGCCCAGCGCGACGAAGCGCGACGCCAGCACCTCGGCCGGCAGAAAACGGCCGTCCTCGTCCAGGTTCTCCGTGGTCGGCGCCGACACCGCGCCCGGGATATGACCGGCCACGGGGTCGATCGGCTCCACCTCGCCCCGGTAGCGCTCCCCCGCGCGGGCGTCCAGCAGCAGCCCCGTACGGGCGAGCGCCGCAGCGGTGCCGGCCGTCAGCAGCGGGAGGGCGCCGGGCACCGGCTTGAAATCACCCTCCGCCGGGTCGGGAGCGCTGCTCTCCAGCGGGCCGGTCCACGCCGCGAGCCCGCCGTCCAGGACCCGTACATCCTGATGGCCGGTCCAGCGCAGCAGCCACCAGGCGCGCGCCGCTCCCCAGCCCTTGTCGGCGTCGTAGACCACCACGGAGGAGTCCGACGAGACCCCGGCGCGGCGCATCACCGCGCCGAACGCCTCGGGGTCCGGGAGCGGGTGGCGGCCGCCGTCGCCGGGCGGTCCGGCCAGTTCGGCGTCCAGGTCGACGAAGACCGCGCCGGGGATGTGCCCGGCGTCGTACTCGGGCCGCCCGTGCGGCCCGCCGAGCCGGTAGCGGACGTCGAGCAGAATCGGCGGGCGGGGCCCGGCCAGCGCACTCGCGAGACCGGCCGCGGAGATGATGGGCTTCATGGGTGCCATCCTCGCGCAGTGACGGGCCGTCCCATAATGACTACGAACCGGATCTGCCTCGCTGGAACGGGTATCCCTTCATCGGGAACCCGCCAATTGCGGCGCGGCCGGGGCGCACCCGGCACCGGGGGGTGGAACCATGCGCACGGGGCGCATCGCTATCCGCACGAGAATCGCCCCGTCCCCCCGTACGGCCACCACGATGGTCCGAGGAGAGAGTGACGATGACCGAGGCGACTCGGCACACACCCGGCGCACCCTGCTGGGTGAGCTTGATGGTGCACGGCCTTGACGCGACCCAGGCGTTCTACGGTGAACTGTTCGGCTGGGAGTTCTCCCCCGGCCCGCAGCAGCTCGGCCCCTATGTCCGGGCCCTGCTCGACGGCAAGGAGATCGCGGGGATCGGGCAACTGCCCGCCGACCGGCGGCTGCCGGTCGCGTGGACGCCGTATCTGGCGACGGACGATGTGAACAGCACGGCCGAACTGCTCCGGTGCTGCGGCGGCACAGTGGGAGTGGGACCGCTGGACGCGGAGGACGCCGGGCGGCTGGCCATCGTGACGGACCCGGCGGGCGCGGTGTTCGGGCTGTGGCAGGCCGCCGCGCATCGCGGCACCGCCGCGCACGGCACTCATGGGACGCCGGTCTGGAACGAGTTGCTGACGACGCAGACCTCGTCGGTCGCCAAGTTCTACCAGACCGTGTTCGGTTATGAGCTGGAGTCCGTCGAGACCCCGGGCCACGACCATGTGACCCTGCGGCTCGCGGGCCGTCCGGTCGCGGCTCTGCACGGCGTCGGCGCCGCGCTCCCGCGTGACCGGGGGACGTACTGGACGACCTTCTTCGAGGTCGAGGACCCGGACGCGGCCGCTCGCCAGGTGGCCGGGCTGGGCGGCCATGTCCTGAAACCGCCCCAGGAGAGCCCGCACGGCCGGATCGCGACCGTCGCCGATCCGGAGGGCGCGGTGTTCACGGTCGTACGGTCGAACCGGTGACGGGATCGGGTCCGGCGGGCCGCGCCGCGGTGTCCACGGGCAGCACATCCGGCGACAGGGCCACGGCCCGGGCGCTCGCGGCCGTCATCCGGCGCCGGTGGTGGCGCCGGCACACCACCTCGTAGCCGACCGATGCGTCGAGTCCGCCCGCGTCCACGTCCCCCACCACGACCTGGGCCCCTTCGACGACCATCGCCCCGCCGACCGTACGGGCATTGTGCGTGGCCCGCGCACCGCACCAGCACAGGGCCTCGACCTGGAGGGCCTCTATCCGGTCCGCCAGTTCGACCAGCCGCTGCGATCCGGGAAAGAGCTTGGAGCGGAAGTCGGTGGTGATGCCGAAGGCGAAGACGTCCAGGCCGAGGTCGTCGACGACACGGGCGAGCTGGTCGATCTGCCCGGGGGTGAAGAACTGAGCCTCGTCGGCGATGACGTAGTCGCAGCGCCCGCCCCGGGAGAGGAGCTCCACCAGATACGCGTAGACGTCGAAGTCCTCGGTGGTCTCGACGGCGTCGGTGACCAGGCCCAGACGGGAGGACAGCTTCCCCTCGCCCGCGCGGTCGTCGCGAGTGAGGATCACGCCCTGCAGACCGCGGGCGGACCGGTTGTGCTCGATCTGAAGAGCGAGGGTGCTCTTTCCGCAGTCCATCGTTCCGGAGAAGAACACCAATTCGGGCATGGGGAGTTGGGGACCTTTCACAGCAAAATCAAGTCGGTCGATACGGCGGGCGACGCGAGGGGAGCCGTGTGCGGCGCCCTGGACGACCCCGGTGAACGGCTCTACGACCGTACTTCGAGCAGTGGGACGAGCTGCTCGGCGGGGGTCATCGAGCCGTGCATTCCGTTCATCGCCGACTCATGGGGCTCCCGCTCGGACGCGGTGATCACCACATCGTCGCAGGCCGCGGCGACGACATCGCCGATACGGCCGACGACCCGCTCGTCCACCTCGGGCCCGAACCAGCCCGCCGCGATCGCCTCGGCGCGGCTCGCCACCCAGAAGCGGTCACCGAGCACCTCGCTCCAGACCGCCAGGACGTCGGCCTCCGCGCCCGGTACGGCGTACACATGCCGGGCCCGGCCCTCGCCGCCGAGCAGGGCGACCCCGGCACGCAGCTCCCAGTCCTCGTCGAAGTCGATGCGCGACTCCTCGTCGAAGGGGATGTCGATCATGCCGTGATCTGCGGTGATGTACAGGGCCGCGCGCGGCGGCAGCTGCTCGGCGAGGCGCTGCGCCAGCCGGTCGACGTACATCAGCTGGCCGCGCCAGGCGTCCGAGTCGACGCCGTACCGGTGGCCCATGCCGTCGACCTCGCTGTAGTAGGTGTAGACGAGGGAGCGGTCGCCCTCGGCGAGCTGCTGAGCCGCGAGGTCCATCCGCTCCTCGCCGCCGAGCCGCCCGTGAAACGTTCCGCCACTGAGCGCGATCCGGGTGAGCGGAGTGTGCTCGAAGACCGGGGAGGACACCTGGGCGGTGTGGACCCCGGCCCGGTCGGCGAGGTGGAAGACGGTCGGGTGGGGCTGCCACCGCTGGGGGTCGGTGTGCGGCTTCCAGCGCAGCTGGTTCATCAGCTCACCGGTCTCGGGGTTGCGCACGGTGTAGCCGGGCAGCCCGTGCCGACCGGGCGCGAGACCCGTGCCGACCGAGGCGAGCGAGGCGGCGGTGGTGGCAGGGAAGCCGACGGTGATGGGCCGGCCGGTGCCACCGCGTGAGCCGGACAGCAGCGAGAAGAGGTAGGGCGCCTCGTCCGGGTGGTCGCGGATCTGCTCCCAGCCGAGCCCGTCGACCAGGAAGACGCAGTTCCGGTCGGCGGGGGTGAGTTCGGGGATCGCCGCGGTGAGCCCGGGGACGCCCTGGCCCGCCGCGAGTGTCGGCAGAAGATCGGCGAGCGATCCCGTGCCGTACTCGGGCACGGGCGCGGTGGCGAGCGCGAGGGGAACGGGGTCGTCGGGCAGGGCCGCGGACGTCGCGGGCTGCGCCATCAGTTCGCGGCCGGGGTGGCCGCCGTCGCCGCCGTCGCCTCGGAGAGCGCCTGGGCGAAGACCAGCGTCTGACGGACGGTGTCCGGACCGTCACCGGCCTCGCTGACCCGCAGGCTCAGATCGTCCGCGGTGGAGTTGCCGGTGTAGCCGTGGTCCGCCTCGCAGTTGGGGTCGCCGCAGGCGGCGGGCTCCAGATCCAGCCGGGACACCGCGCCCCAGCCGATGGTGAGGACGACCTCGCGGGGCAGGGTGCCCGGAGTGTACGACTCCGGATTGGCGACCACCCTGCTGACGACGACCGACGAGATCCGGTCGAGCTTGACCGATTCGGTCGAGGTCGTGGCGAACGGTGTCGGAGAACTGGAGTCCGCGGTCTGCTCGTCGGTGTGGCTGACGATGAAACGGTTGCCTGTCAGCACGAGCACGGTGACATGGCGGCGCACTTCGTTGGCGTCGAACGTGGTCTCCTGGTGGACCAGATACGAGGCGATCTGCTCACCTCCGACGGCGGCCTCCACCGCCTCGGCCACGAGAGCCGGGTAGTAGCCGCTGCGCTCGATCGCCGCGCGCAGCCCCTGGGTCGTCGTACCGGTCTTCGCCATGTGGTCCATCCTACGGGCCCCGGAGGGCGTCGAACGCTCAGTCGTGCCGAGCGGTGCTCAGTAGCTGGGGAGTCGGCGTGGGCCGAGGTCGGTGTGGGTGCCGGACGGCGCGAGCCGTACGGAAGCGCCGAGAACGGAGAGCCCCCGTTGAGCGACAACGACTGGTTCCAGACTGATTCCGATCACTTCTGGGTGATCGTCGACCAATCGTGATACACGCAACAGCAACTCCTCAAGCGCGGCGGTATCGACCGGCGCTGAGCCGCGCCAGCCGAAGAGCAGGGGGGCGGTCCGGATGCTCCGGATCTGCTCGGCGGCGTCACGTTCGGTGACGGGCACGAGCCGGTGCGCGGTGTCCCCGAGGAGCTCGGAGGCGGCGCCCGCGAGCCCGAAGGAGAGATACGCGCCGACGGCGGGGTCGACGACGGCCCGGACGACGGTGTCCACCCCGCGCGGCGCCATCGCCTGCACCACCGGCTGCAGCTCGGCGGGCTTGCCGAGAAGCTCGGTCAGCTCGCCGTACGCCTGCCGCAACTGCGCCTCGTCGGCCAGATCGAGGCGTACGCCTCCGAGATCGGCGCGGTGGCGCAGATGGGGTGCCGTCGTCTTGAGCGCCACCGGGTACCTGAGCCGCCGGGCCGCGGACGCGGCGTCGTCCGGCCCCGGCGCCGGCAGCGTCGGCCGCACCCGGATGCCGTACGCGGCGAGCAGTTCGCGCGCGTCCGCGTCGGGGAGCGTGAGTCCCCGGGTGTCCGCTGCGGCGCCGAGCAGGGTGTCGATCCGGGCGGCGGCACCGGCCTCGTCGATGTCGTCGTACTCGGGCACCTTTCCCGGCTCGGCCGCGTCCTTGCGCCAGCGCGCGTACTTCACGGCCTCGGAGAGCGCCCGGACGGCGCGCTCGGCGGCGGGGTAGGCGGGGATCCGGCGCGTGGAGGCCGACGGGGTGTCTCCCGGAAGCCGGGGTCGCGGGGTGGAGCCCGCCGGGGTGGCGCGGGTCGGCGCGCCCGGTGCCGCGCCCGGTGGTCTGGCGCCGGCCGGTGCCCCGGTACGGGTGCTGCTCGCCGCAGCGAGCGCGTCCGCCAGGCCGCCCAGCTCGACATGGACCACGGCCACCGGTTTCGCGGGGGCGGACGCGGCGGCCTCGTGGAGCGCGGTGGCCAGGACCTCGCCGTCGCCGGATTCGGTGGTGCCGTTGTCACCGACCCAGGGGATGGCCGTGACGATCACCGCGTCGCAGCCGCTGTCCGCCAGGGCCGACGCGAGGGCCGCACGGAAGTCGGCGGGGCTCGCGGCGGTCGTCAGATCGAGCGGCGGCATCGGACGGAGACCTTCCGCGAGGCAGGCGTCGTACGCCAGCAGCCCCAGGGACTCGGAGTTACCGAGGATCGCCACCCGCGGTCCCGCCGGGAGCGGCTGGCCCGCGAGGAGGAGGCCCGCGTCGACGAGTTCCGTGACGGTGTCGACGCGGATGACGCCCGCCTGCCGCAGGAGCGCTCCGACCGCCGCGTCCGGAATGCGGGTGGCCGGTACCGCGTGGCCGGGGGGCTCGCTGCCGCTGTGGCGCGCGCCCTTGACCACCACGACGGGCTTCACCGCGGCCGTACGCCGGGCGAGCCGGGTGAACTTCCGCGGGTTGCCGATGGATTCGAGGTACAGCAGGGCCACATCGGTGTCCGCGTCCTCGTACCAGTACTGGAGGAAGTCGTTGCCGGACACATCCGCGCGGTTGCCCGACGAGATGAACGTCGACAGGCCCGCGCCCCTGCCGTGCAGACCGGAGAGGAGCGCGATGCCGATCGCCCCGGACTGGGTGAAGAGGCCGATCCGGCCGGCCGCCGGGGCCTCGGGAGCGAGCGAGGCGTTGAGGCGGACGGACTCGGCGGTGCTGATGATGCCGAACGAGTTCGGGCCGATCACCCGCATGCCGTACGACCGCGCCCGGCGCACCAGGTCCCGCTGCCGCACCCGTCCTGCCGCGCCGCTCTCCGCGTATCCGGCGGTGAGGACGACCAGTCCCCGTACCCCGTGCTCACCGCAGTCGGCGACCGCCTCCGGCACCTGCTCGGCGGGCACGGCGACGACGGCGAGATCGACCGGCTCCCCCGTCGCGGCGACGATCTCGCCGACGGAGCGGAAGGCCGGGACCCCGTCGATCTCGCGCTGCGAGGCGGGGAACGCCCGGTTCACCGCGTAGGTACGGCCGGTGTACCCCGCTCCGGTGAGATTGCGCAGTACGGTCCGGCCCACCCCGCCGACGGCCCGTCCGGCGCCGACGACCGCGACCGCCCTGGGCGCCAGCAGCCGCTGCACGGAGCGGGCCTCCGCGCGCTGCTCCCGGCCGCGCTGCACCGCGAGGGACTCGGCGGTCGGTTCGAGATCGAGGGTCAGATGGACGGAGCCGTCCTCGAAACTGCGCTTCTGGGTGTACCCGGCGTCCCGGAAAACCTTGATCATCTTGTTGTTCGCGGGCAGCACCTCGGCGGCGAACCGCCGGATGCCCCTCTCGCGCGCGACGGCCGCGATGTGTTCGAGCATCGCGGAGGCGATCCCGCGCCCCTGGTGGGCGTCCTGGACGAGGAAGGCGACCTCCGCCTCGTCCGCGGGCGCGCTCGCCGGGCGCCCGCGCTCGTCGATCCGGTCGTAGCGGACGGTCGCGATGAACTCCCCGCCGACCGTGGCCGCGAGCCCCACCCGGTCCACATAGTCGTGATGGGTGAAGCGGTACACGTCCTTGGGGGACAGATGGGGGTAGGGCGCGAAGAAGCGGTAGTACTTCGACTCGTCCGAGACCTTCTCGTAGAAGCCGACCAGACGGTCGGCGTCATCGACGGTGATGGGCCTGATACGGGCGGTGGCGCCGTCGCGCAGCACCACGTCCGCTTCCCAGTGGTCGGGGTAGGCGTGGTCGGACTCCGTCGGCATGGCAGAAAGCGTACGGCGCCGTCCGCCCTCGCGGAGGGCTCTCCGGGATGGTCACTGGGCGCTGCGGGAAGGTCACAGGTCGCGGCCGGTCCCCGGGCACGGCAATCTGGGAGCTCCGACGGGTCCCACCTCGGGAAACCGGCCGGTACGGGCTCCGCGGCCCGTCGTGAGAGACTGGTCTAGACAACCAATGATGACTTGAAGGGCAACACCATGGCTGAGCGCCGCGTCAACGTCGGCTGGGCCGAGGGCCTTCACGCCCGCCCCGCCTCCATCTTCGTCCGTGCCGCCACGTCGTCCGGCGTTCCGGTGACGATCGCCAAGTCGGACGGCACTCCGGTGAACGCCGCCTCGATGCTCGCGGTCCTCGGCCTGGGCGCGCAGGGCGGCGAGGAGATCGTGCTCGCCTCCGACGCGGACGGCTCGGATGTCGCCCTGGACCGGCTGGCCAAGCTGGTGGCCGAGGGACTGGAAGAGCTCCCGGAGACGGTCTGAGGGCACGGCACCCCTCGGACGGCGCCCCGCGCCGCACCGCCGCTTCACGGAACACCCGGAAGAACGGCAAACCGGGAGCACCGGATATCCGGAACGGTCGTACGGCCCCGGCGGCCCGCTCCGCCGTTCTCGGCCTTCACCGCACGGCATACAGGCGCCGTCCCGCATCACGGGACCGGCGCCTGTCGCCGTATCAGGGGAAATCCCCGCTCCCACGGGTGACGCGTTTCCGGGGAGAGGTCACTTCCGGTGAAAGGGAGTCGGCACCCGGCACGGCCCACGCCGAAGGCCCCGGCGTCGGAACGCCGGGGCCTTCGGAAGCGGTGATCGCCGCGCGGGCGGTGGTCGCCCGTGTCAGACCTTCACGCCGTGCGAGCGCAGATACGCGATCGGGCTGATGTCCGACCCGTACTCGGCGTCGGTGCGGACCTCGAAGTGGAGGTGCGGTCCGGTGGAGTTGCCGGTCGAGCCCGCGAGCCCGATCCGCTGCCCCGGCATGACCTCCTGGCCGACCGAGACGCTGATGGAGGACAGATGGCCGTACTGGGTGTACGAGCCGTCGCGCATCTTGATCACGACGTTGTAGCCGTACGCACCGCCCCAGCCCGCCTCGACGACCGTTCCGGCTCCCACGGACACCACCGAGGTGCCGGCGGGGGCGCGGAAGTCGACGCCCGTGTGCGTGCCGGAGGACCACAGCGAGCTGTTGGCCTGGTACGCGGTGGAGACATGCGAACCGGCGACGGGCAGCCGGTAGGTGTTGAGGAGCTTGCGCTCGGCCTCGCGGGCGGCGCGCTCCTCGGCCTCACGGGCGGCCTTCGCACGGGCCTCGGCGGCGGCCTGTGCCCTAGCGGCGGCCTCGTCGGCCTCCTTCCGCTGGACGACGGCCTGATCGGCGACCGTGTCGGCCATCCTCTCGGAACCCAGGGCCTCGATGACCCCGGTGTCCTCGGCGCTGAGGCCGGGCTCCGCGGGCTTGGCGTCGGAGTCCGAGTCGGCGGCGAACGCCGGGGCGGCGATGGTTCCGATGACACCGGTGGTGGCGAGGGTCGCGGCTCCGGCGATGCTCGCGCTCTTGCGCGACATCCGGCTCGGGGCGCGGTGTTTCCCGGCGGGGCGGGTGAACGCCATGTAGGGGCTTGTCCTTTCCTTCCCTCTCGCCTACCGGGTTAGCTGACGGGTTCGGAGCAGGAAGGTCTCCTACGGGCTCCTCCGCGGGATGCGAAGGGGTCCGATTCACCCCTGTGGGGATCTTGCCCCTCCGGGCGCGTGGACCGCGGCAGGAGGGAGGGTCCCCGGCTCCCCCGGCTCGCGCCTGACGGGGATTCGGCGATGACTGTCCGTGCCGCGGGTGCGGCGTACTCCCGACGAACAGCCGGGTCGACGCTAGGCCGGAGAGCTCTCGATCACCAAACAGACGGCCGATTTTGTTGCTTACGCCACAGGACGTGTCACCCAACTTCCGTCCAATCTGGACATATAGCGGGTCTGAGAACGAGCCAACAGGAGAGCCCCGGTGTCACCCGGACACCGGGGCTCCGCTCCACCCGCGGGGCGCGGACGGACCCAATCAGCCCGTGACGACCGTCACTTCGCCGATGCCGAGCTCCTTCACCGGCTCGGCGATCTCCGAGGCGTCACCGACGAGCACGGTGACGAGCCGGTCCTCCGGGAACGCGCTGACCGCCGCGGCCGTCGCCTCCACGGTGCCGGTCTCGGCGAGGCGTACGTACAACTGCGCCTGGAAGTCGTCCGGGAGGTGCTGTTCCACCTGGTCGGCGAGGGTGCCGGCGACGGACGCCGCCATCTCGTACCGCAGCGGGGCGACACCCACCAGGTTCTGCACGGCGACGTCGCGCTCGGCATCGGTCAGCCCCTCGGACGCGAGCGTCCGCAGCACCTGCCAGAGGTCCTTCAGCGCCGGACCGGTGTTCGGTGTGTCCACCGAGCCGCTGATGCCGAGCATCGCGGCTCCCGACCCGTCGGGGGCGGAGCACAGGACCTGGCCGAAGGCCCGTACGCCGTAGGTGTAGCCCTTCTCCTCGCGCAGCACCCGGTCCAGCCGGGAGGTGAGGGTGCCGCCCAGGCAGTACGTGCCGAGCACCTGGGCGGGCCAGACGCGGTCGTGGCGGTCGGGGCCGATCCGGCCGATCAGCAGCTGGGTCTGCACCGCTCCCGGCCGGTCCACGATGACCACCCGCCCGGTGTCGTCCGCGGTGATCTCCGGCGCCGGACGGCGCTCGGCGGTGTCACCGGTCCAGTCGCCGAGGGTCTCGGCGAGCACGGCGTCGAGATCGACCCCGGTGAGATCGCCGACGACGACCGCGGTGGCGGTGGACGGCCGTACATGCGCCTCGAAGAAGGCCCGCACGGCCGCGGAGTCGATCCGGGCCACGGTCTCCTCCGTCCCCTGGCGGGGACGGGACATCCGCAGCGAGGACGGGAACAGCTGGCGGTACAGCTCCTTGGCCGCGCGGCGGCCCGGGTTGGCCGTCTCGTGCGGGATCTCGTCCAGCCGGTTGCGGACGAGCCGCTCGATCTCGGTGTCGGCGAAGGCGGGCGCGCGCAGGGCCTCCGAGAGCAGCCCGAGCGCCTTGGGCAGCCGGGAGACGGGAACCTCCAGGGAGACCCGCACGCCGGGGTGGTCCGCGTGGGCATCGAGCGTGGCGCCGCAGCGCTCCAGCTCGGCGGCGAACTCCTCGGCGGAGCGCTTGTCGGTGCCCTCGGACAGGGCGCGCGCCATGATCGTGGCGACGCCGTCCAGACCCTCGGGCTCGGCGCCCAGCGGGGCGTCGAGGGAGATCTCGACCGCGACGACCTGCTGGCCGGGGCGGTGACAGCGCAGCACGGTCAGGCCGTTGTCCAGCGTGCCGCGCTCGGGGGCGGGAAACGCCCAGGGCGTGGGCTCGCCCGCCGTGGGCCGGGGGTGGAAGTCCATCGTGGTCAACGGCTCAGCGGCGTCGGTCACCGGTCCGCCCCCTCTTCTGCGTCACTCGCGTCGTCCTGGTCGGTCTGCTCGGCCGGGCCGGCCAGCGGTTCGTACACCAGCACCGCCCTGTTGTCGGGGCGCAGCCTGGCCCGGGCGACCGCCCGCACCTCGTCGGCGGTGACGGCGAGCACGCGCCCCACCGCGGTCAGCGCGAGCTGCGGATCGCCGAACAGCACCGCGTACCGGCACAGTTCGTCGGCGCGGCCGGCGACGGTGCCGAGCCGGTCCAGCCACTCCCGCTCCAACTGGGCCTGGGCCCGCTCCATCTCCTCGGGAGTCGGCCCCTCCTCGGCGAACCGGGCCAGCTCCTCGTCGACGGCGGCCTCGATCTGCGGGACCTCGACGCCGCCGGACGTCTTCACGTCCAGCCAGCCGAGCGACGGCGCGCCGGCCAGCCGCAGCAGCCCGAATCCGGCGGCGACAGCCGTCTGGTCACGGCGTACCAGACGGTTGTGCAGCCGGGAGGACTCCCCGCCGCCGAGCACGGTCAGCGCCAGGTCGACGGCGTCGCACTCGCGTGTGCCGTCGTGCGGCAGGCGGTAGGCGGCCATCAGCGCACGCGCCGGGACCTGCTCCTCGACGACCTCGCGCAGCTCCCTGCCGATGTTCTCGGGGAGGGAGCCGTCGCGCGGGGGCTGCTTGCCGTCGTGGGAGGGAATGGAGCCGAAGTACTTCTCGACCCAGGCGAGCGTCCGCTCCGGGTCGATGTCGCCGACGACCGACAGCACGGCGTTGTTCGGCGCGTAGTAGGTACGGAAGAAGGCGCGGGCGTCCTCCAGGGTCGCCGCGTCCAGGTCGGCCATGGAGCCGATGGGCGTGTGGTGGTAGGGGTGGCCCTCCGGGTAGGCGAGCGCGGTGAGCTTCTCGAAGGCCGTGCCGTACGGAACGTTGTCGTACCGCTGGCGGCGCTCGTTCTTGACGACGTCGCGCTGGTTCTCCATCGACTCCTCGTCGAGGGCGGCGAGGAGGGAGCCCATGCGGTCGGCCTCCAGCCAGAGCGCCAGCTCCAGCTCGTGCGCCGGCATCGTCTCGAAGTAATTGGTGCGCTCGAAACTGGTGGTGCCGTTCAGCGAACCGCCGGCGCCCTGCACCAGCTCGAAGTGACCGTTGCCCTTGACCTGCTTCGAGCCCTGGAACATCAGGTGCTCGAAGAGGTGGGCGAGTCCTGTACGGCCCTTGACCTCATGACGTGAGCCCACGTCGTACCAGAGGCAGACCGCGGCGACCGGGGTCAGGTGGTCCTCGGAGAGCACCACGCGCAAGCCGTTGGCCAGGCGGTGCTCCGTCGCTGTCAGGCCGCCCGAACCGGCCTGCGCTGTGGCCGTGTGACCCATGGGCATGTACGTCCCTTCGATCGCGATGCTGTCGGTTGTTTTCCCAGCACTGCCACTGTATGCAAGCGCGCTGACAGGTGGCGAAGTTCCCGTTTCGCGGCAGGCGAAGTTCCGGGAGCGCGGTCGGCGCTTTCGGGGTGGCGGAAGACGTGTTCACGGGTCGCGGTCCGTGTTGTCAGTGGGACGGGCCACAATGGTCGGCGTCAGTTCCCGATCCGGTACGTGAGGAGCAGCAGCCGCGATGGCCCGCCGCAGCACGAAAACCCCGCCGCCTGGGGGTCGCCCCGACCGAGGGTCAGGGGGAGATTTCGAGGAGCGGATCCTCGACATCGACGTCGTCGACGAGATGCAGGGCTCCTTCCTCGAATACGCCTACTCGGTGATCTACTCGCGTGCCCTCCCGGACGCCCGCGACGGCATGAAGCCGGTGCAGCGCCGGATCGTGTACCAGATGAACGAGATGGGGCTGCGCCCCGAGCGCGGCTATGTGAAGTGCGCGCGTGTCGTCGGTGACGTCATGGGCAAGCTGCACCCGCACGGCGACCAGTCGATCTACGACGCGCTGGTGCGCATGGCCCAGCCGTTCTCGATGCGGGTCCCGCTGATCGACGGCCACGGGAACTTCGGCTCGCTGGGCAATGACGACCCGCCCGCCGCCATGCGGTACACCGAGTGCCGGATGGCCGACGCGACCTCGCTGATGACGGAGTCGATCGACGAGGACACGGTCGACTTTGCACCGAATTACGACGGGCAGGAGCAGGAGCCCGTCGCCCTGCCCGCCGCCTACCCGAATCTGCTGGTCAACGGCTCGTCCGGGATCGCCGTCGGCATGGCGACGAACATGCCGCCGCACAATCTGGGCGAGGTCATCGCCGCCGCCCGCCATCTGATCAGGCACCCGGGTGCCGATCTGGACACCCTGATGCGCTTTGTGCCGGGTCCTGATCTGCCGACCGGCGGCCGGATCGTGGGTCTGGCGGGGATCAAGGACGCGTACGAGACGGGCCGGGGCACCTTCAAGATCCGTGCGACGGCGACGGTGGAGGACGTCACCCCGCGCCGCAAGGGCCTGGTCGTGACCGAACTGCCCTTCACGGTCGGCCCGGAGAAGGTGATCGCCAAGATCAAGGATCTTGTCGGCTCGAAGAGGCTCCAGGGAATCGCGGACGTCAAGGACCTCACCGACCGGGCCCACGGCCTGCGCCTGGTCATCGAGGTCAAGAACGGCTTCGTCCCCGAGGCCGTCCTGGAGCAGCTCTACAAGCTGACGCCGATGGAGGAGTCCTTCGGTATCAACAATGTGGCGCTGGTGGACGGCCAGCCGCTCACCCTGGGGCTGAAGGAGCTGCTGGAGGTCTATCTCGACCACCGCTTCGAGGTGGTGCGCCGGCGCAGTGAGTTCCGGCGCGGCAAGAAGCGCGACCGGCTGCACCTGGTGGAGGGCCTGCTCGTCGCGCTGGTCGACATCGACGAGGTCATCCGGCTGATCAGGTCCAGCGAGAACTCCGCGCAGGCGAAGGAGCGCCTGATCGAGCGCTTCTCGCTGTCCGACATCCAGACGCAGTACATCCTGGACACCCCGCTGCGCCGGCTGACCAAGTTCGACCGCATCGAGCTGGAGAGCGAGCGGGACCGGCTGACCGCGGAGATCGCGGAGCTGACCCGGATCCTGGAGTCGGACGCCGAGCTGCGGAAGCTGGTCTCGGGCGAGCTGGCGGCGGTGGCGAAGAAGTTCTCCACCGAGCGGCGGACCGTACTGCTGGAGTCGGGAGCCGCGCCGGTCGCGGCCGTTGCGCTGGAGGTCGCGGACGATCCGTGCCGGGTGCTCCTGTCCTCCACGGGTCTGCTGGCGCGGACGGCGACGGGCGAGCCCCTGCCGCAGAGCGGGGGCAGACGCACCAAGCACGATCTGATCGTCTCGGCCGTCCTGGCGACCGCGCGCGGCGATGTGGGGGCGGTGACCTCGGCCGGGCGGGTGCTGCGACTGCCGGTGATCGACCTTCCGCAGCTGCCGCTGACCGCGACCGCGCCGAACCTCTCGGGCGGTGCGCCGCTGGCGGAGTTCCTGTCCTTGGAGACGGGCGAGACGGTGGTGTGTCTCACGACGCTGGAGGAGTCGTCGCCCGGTCTGGCGCTGGGGACGCTCCAGGGTGTCGTCAAGCGGGTGGTCCCGGACTATCCGGCGAACAAGGACGAGCTGGAGGTCATCAGCCTCAAGGAGGGTGACCGGGTCGTCGGCGGAGTCGAGCTGCGTACGGGCGAGGAGGACCTGGTCTTCATCACCTCCGACGCCCAGTTGCTGCGCTATCAGGCGTCCCAGGTCCGGCCGCAGGGCCGGGCGGCGGGCGGTATGGCGGGGATCAAGCTGGCTGAGGGCGCCCGGGTGATCTCCTTCACCGCGGTCGATCCGGCGGCGGAGGCGGTGGTGTTCACGGCCGCGAGCGCCTCGGGCACGCTGGACGACGCGATCACCTCGGCGAAGCTCACTCCCTTCGACCAGTACCCCCGCAAGGGGCGGGCGACGGGCGGTGTGCGCTGTCAGCGCTTCCTCAAGGGCGAGGATGCGCTGGTCCTGGCCTGGGCGGGAGCGACCCCGGCCCATGCCTCCCAGAAGAACGGGTCCGCGGCACAGCTGCCGGACCCGGACCCGCGCCGCGACGGTTCGGGCACCCCGCTGACCTCGGCGGTCGCGGTGCTGGCGGGCCCGCCGCAGTAGCCGGGGTCCGCCGGTCCGCCGCAGCCCCGTGGGCGGCAGGAGTCGTACGGTCCGGGGCGTACGGCTCCCTGCGTACGGCTCCCGGTCGCACCGCTTCAGGGCTTACGGCTCGGCCTGTGCTCGTGTCCCGTGCCCCATGATGTACGGGTCACGGGCACGGGGCCATGACCCAGGGGGCATCCGTCGTGGATCGGGCGGGGTGAGGGAGCGTGGTTCCGGAGCCGGCCGGACCCCGCCCCGTACCGCAGGGGTACGGGGCGAAGTGCGGCACCAAGGCACGCGAGCCCTTGCAGGATCCGAACCAGAAACCGTGGCCCCATGGGGTACGGCGAGGAGCGAGGCCGGTACTACGGAGTGGGCGGCCCCTCCTCGTACAGCCCGGGGGTCTCCGGGAAGCCCGGCTCACCGTACTCGTCGGGCTCGACCGCACCGTCGGCGCCGCCGGGGCGGCCCCAGTCCCCGGGATCGTCCGACGGCTTCGGCACATATCGCAGGACGCCCCACATGCTCCGCTCGTCGGGTGCGTGCTGCGGGCCGCTCACCCGGGCCGCGTCGAGCGCCTTGAGCAGGGCCGCGCTGTCGATTCCGGAGCCGATGAGCACCAGCTGGGTGCGCCGTTCGGCATTCCCGGGCCAGGGCTCGGGGTAGAAGCGGAGAAACCGGCCCACCGCGTGGACGGCGTACCGATGGTGCGGATCACAGGCGCCGAAGTCGACACATCCCTTGATCCGGTAGAGCCCTTCGGGCCGCGAGTCCAGGAAGGCGAGCAGTCCCCGGGGATCCATGGGCTCGTACGCGGTGAAGTCGGTGCTCTCGTATGCGGCGTGCAGATGCGCGGAGTGGTCGTGGTCCGTGTCGTCGAGGAGATCCTCGAAGGCGAGCTGGCCGACCCGTTCCGTGCTCGGGCGGCGGTCGAAGAACAGCTCCGGATCGACCCGTCCGTACACGGACTCGACGACGGCGGCCGTTCCCGCGAGACCGGCCCGGCCTCCGAGCGCGGCCCGGAGCCGGGTCAGCGCGGGGCCGTCCACCCGATCGGTCTTGTTGAGCACCACCAGATCGGCGACAGCAAGATGGCGGTCGATCTCGGGGTGCCGCTCGCGGGTGGCCTCGAACTCGGCCGCGTCGACGACCTCGACGAGCCCTCCGTACACGATCCGTTCGTTCTCGCTCGCGAGCAGCATCCGCACGAGTTCCCAGGGCTCGGCGAGGCCGCTCGCCTCGATCACGATCACATCGAGCCGGGCGGCGGGCCGGGCGAGCTTGTCCAGGAAGACATCCAGTTCACTGGCGTCGACGGCGCAGCACAGACAGCCGTTCCCGAGGGAGACCGTGGAGTCACCGAGCTGCCCGGCCACGGTCATGGCGTCGATCTCGATGGCGCCGAAGTCATTGACGATCGCACCGATCCGGGTGCCCCTGCTGGCCCGGAGGAGGTGGTTGAGCAGGGTGGTCTTGCCCGAGCCCAGGAACCCGGCGAGGACGACGACGGGGATCTGCCCGCGCGCCGGGCTCGGCGGACCCGGCTCGCCCGGCCCACTCGATTCGCCCGGCTCGATCGCCGGGGTCGACTCAATCGCCGCGGTTGCCGGGGTCGACTCGATCATCGCCTGGGTCGGCGGGGTCGCCGGGGTCGATTCGTACGGCCCGCTTTCCGAGACCGACTCGCACGGCGGGTTCGACGGATTCGACGTGCTCGGCTCGCTCGGCGGGTTGGTCGGGCTCACCTGGGACCTTCCTCGTAACGCGGACACCTACCGCCGGCCGTATGCTCCCCGAGCCCGCGGGCCGCTCCAGGATATGGGCGCTCCGGGAGCGTTCCCGAACCGGGCGGGGGCCTGGCGCGAACCATGCGGGGCCGCCGAATTCCGGCCGCCACGGCCGGGAGGAGCGCGGGTTCGGCGTCTCACCCCGCACCGCAATTTCGGAAAGCCCCCCTCGCCCCTTACCGTTCCTAGTCATGAGCCCCGAACCGACCACCCCGGCCCGCCGCCGGTTCGGCTGGCCGCAGCGGGTCTTCTCCCAGGTCCTGCTGATGCAGCTGGCCATCGCCACCGGTGTCACCGTCCTGGCCACCGGCCTCTTCCTCGCGCCGCTCAGCGCCCAGCTCGACGACCAGGCCATGCGCAGGGCGCTCGCCATCGCCCAGACCACCGCGTCCGCCGAGGTCGCCGAGAAGCTCCTGAACAGCCGTCCCTCGCTGGACGGCCCGGTCCAGGCGGACGCCGAGCGCATCAGGAAGGCCACCGGCGCCGAGTACATCGTGATCATGGACATGGGTGGAGTGCGCTGGTCCCACACCTCGCCGGAGGAGATCGGCCGGGTCGTCTCGACGGACCCCAGCGTTCCGCTCGCGGGCCGGGAGATCATGGAGATCGACAGCGGCACGCTCGGCCGCTCCGCCCGGGGCAAGGTCCCGCTGCGCGACCGCAGCGGCACGATCGTCGGCGCGGTGTCGGTCGGCATCGAGTACGACAGCGTCCGCGACCGTCTATTCTCGGCCATCCCCGGTCTGGTCGCCTACGCCGGGGGCGCCCTCGCCGTCGGCGCGCTGGCCGCCTATCTGATCTCCCGCAGGCTCCAGCGGCAGACCCACGATCTCGCGTTCTCCGATATCTCCTCGCTGCTGGCCGAGCGTGAGGCGATGCTCCACGGCATCCGCGAGGGAGTCGTCGCGCTCGACGCGGCGGGCAGGGTCCGGCTGATGAACGACGAGGCACAGCGGCTCCTCGGCCTCGGGTCCGACGGCAAGGGCCTGCCGCTGGAGGTGGTCCTGGGAGCGGGTCGTACGACCGATGTGCTCGCCGGCCGGGTCACCGGTGAGGACCTCGTGACGGTACGCGGTCACCGCGTCCTGGTCGCCAACCGGATGCCGACCGACGACGGAGGTGCCGTCGCCACCCTGCGCGACCGCACCGAACTGGAGCAACTCGGCCGGGAACTGGACTCCACCCGGGGGCTCATCGACGCCATGCGCGCCCAGGATCATGAGCACGCCAACCGGATGCACACCCTCCTCGGTCTGCTGGAGCTGGAGATGCACGACGAGGCGGTGGACTTCATCACGGAGGTGGTCGGCGTGCACCGGGCCACGTCCGAGCAGGTCACGGAGAAGGTCCACGACCCGCTGCTCGCATCGTTGCTGGTCGGAAAGGCGACGGTGGCCGCCGAACGCGGGGTGTCGCTGCGGATCGCGCCCGAGTCGATGCTGCCCGACCGGGTGGTGGACCCGCGCGAGCTCGTGACGGTCGTCGGCAATCTCGTGGACAACGCGATGGACGCTGCGTCCGGCTCCGAGGACGCCCGGATCGAGGTCGAGCTGTACGCGGAGGGCAGCACGGCGATCATCCGGATCACCGACAGCGGCCCCGGCGTCCCCCTCGGACAGCGCGAGCTGATCTTCACCGAGGGCTGGACCACCAAGGAACTCCCGGTCCACGGCAAGCGCGGACTCGGACTCGCGCTCGTCCGCAGACTGGCCGAACGGCAGGGCGGAAGCACCGAAGTGCGCGACGCGCCGAACGGAGGCGCCGAATTCATCGTGGTACTCCCTGAGGCACTGTCCGAACTGGCAGAGCCCGTACCGGCCACCGCCGCGGAGGTGCGATGAGCGAGGGACAGCAGTGCGGGAACGGACCGGCCGGCGGCGGCGAAGGCGCCGGCCGGGACGATGTGATCGACGTCCTCGTCGTGGACGACGATGTCCGGGTCGCCGGGATCAACGCGGCCTACGTCGCCAAGGTGCCCGGCTTCCGCGTCTCGGCGAAGGCGCACTCGGCCGCCGAGGCACTCGCCCGTATCGCCGACTCCCCGGTGGACCTGGTCCTCATGGACCACTATCTGCCGGACGGGAACGGGCTCGGTGTCGTACGGGAGTTGCGCCGACTCGGCCACCAGACCGATGTGATCATGGTCACGGCGGCCCGCAATGTGGCGACCGTCCAGGCCGCGATGCGCCATGGAGCGCTCCAGTATCTGGTGAAACCCTTCAACTTCGCCGGGCTGCGGTCCAAGCTGGAGGCGTACGCGGGCCTCCGCCGCACCCTCGGCAGGGGCGGTGAGGCCGAACAGGCCGAGGTGGACCGGATCTTCGGCGCACTGTCGGCCGGTGCGATCACCCCCGATCTGCCCAAGGGGCACTCACCGGCCACCGCCGAGGCCGTACGCCAGGTGCTGCTGTCGGCGAAGGACCCGCTCTCCACCCAGGAGATCGCCGAGCGCGCCGGGGTGAGCCGGCAGACCGCACAGCGCTATCTGAAGCTGCTGGAACGGGCGAGCCGGGTCAGGCTCAGCCTGAAGTACGGCGAGACGGGCCGTCCGGAGCACCGCTATCTCTGGTCCACGAGCGGCTGAACCCTCCCCGCAACCGGCGGTCATACCGCGCCCGCTCCCGTGAGCGCCCTCACCTCCGTCTCCGCGTGCTTCGCCTCGTCCGGGGGCTCGGCCGAGGCGACCGTGCCGATCCAGCCCGCCAGGAAGCCCAGCGGGATGGAGACCGCACCCGGGTTCTGCAGGGGGAAGACCTGGAAGTCGACCCCCGGGAACAGCGAATCCGGACTGCCCGAAACGACCGGGGAGACCAGGACCAGGAGCACGGACGGAATCAGCCCTCCGTAGACCGCCCAGACGGCGCCGCGGGTGGTGAACTTCCTCCAGAACAGCGAGTAGAGCAGTACGGGCAGATTGGCGGAGGCGGCGACCGCGAAGGCCAGGCCCACCAGGAACGCCACATTCATGTCACGCGCGAGCAGCCCGAGCGCGATCGCAGCGGCCCCGATCCCCGCCGCCGCGACACGGGCGACGGCGACCTCACTGCGCCGCCCGGCACCACGGCGCCTGAGCGAGGCGTACAGATCGTGGGCGACCGAGGCGGACGAGGCGAGGGTGATGCCCGCGACAACGGCCAGGATCGTCGCGAAGGCCACGGCGGCGACCACGGCGAACAGCACCGTACCCCCGGTGGAACCCGCTCCTCCGCCGAGATCGAGGGCGAGCAGCGGCACCGCGGTGTTGCCTGCGGCGTTCGACGCGCGGACCTCTTCAGAGCCCACCAGGGCGGCGGCACCGAAGCCGAGCACGATCGTCATCAGATAGAAGCTGCCGATGAGACCGATCGACCAGACGACCGAGCGGCGGGCGGCCCGCGCGGTCGGCACGGTGTAGAAGCGGGACAGGATGTGCGGCAGTCCGGCCGTGCCCAGGACGAGGGCCAGGCCCAGGCTGATGAAGTCCAGGCGCGCGGTCCAGTCCCCGCCGTACTTGAGGCCGGGCGACAGGAAGTCCCTGCCGTGGCCGCTGCGGTCTGCGGCCGTGTTGAGCAGTTGGTTGACGTCGCCGTGGAACCTGGTGAGTACGAGCACGGTCAGGGTGACCGCGCCCGCCATCAGCAGCACGGCTTTCACGATCTGGATCCAGGTGGTGGCTCGCATCCCTCCGAACGACACATAGATGACCATCAGTGCGCCCACGCCGACCACGGTCCACGAGCGCGCGGCTTCGCTCGTACCACCGAGGAGCAGCGCGACGAGGCTTCCGGCCCCGACCATCTGCGCCACCAGATAGAGAACGGAGACGGTGACCGAAGAAGTTCCCGCGGCGATGCGGACCGGGCGTTCCTTCATCCGTGAGGCGACGACATCGGCGAGGGTGAACCGGCCGCAGTTGCGGACGAGTTCGGCGACGAGCATCAGCACCACCAGCCAGGCGACCAGGAAGCCCACGGAGTAGAGCAGTCCGTCGTAGCCGTAGAGAGCGATGAGGCCGGAGATACCGAGGAAGGACGCGGCGGACATGTAGTCGCCCGCGATGGCAAAACCGTTCTCCATCGGGGAGAACAGCCGCCCGCCCGCGTAGAACTCCTCGGCGGAGCCACGTCTGTTGCGGCTGACCCAGGTGGTGATGCCGAGGGTGACCGCGATGAACGCGCTGAACAGCACCAGCGCCAGCGTCTGGTGGTCGCCGCTCACCGCTCGCTCCCGCCCCGCACCGCCACGGCACCCGGCACCCGGGTGCCCCACGGGATACCCCTCGGCCTCCCCGCTCCGGGCTTCGCGGCCTCCGGCACCACATCCGCGGGCGCCGCGGCCGCCGACGACACGTCGGCCTCCGGCTCCGTGGCCACCGGCATGACGGCCCCGGGTTCCCCTGCTACCGGATCGGTGGCCCCGGGCTCCGCCCGGACCGGTCGCACCCCGACCGGTCGCACCCCGACCGGTCGCACGTCGCAGGTCCGGGCTGCCGACGGCTCCCGGAGCCTCGCCCGGTCGAAGACCGTCCAGCGCAGATCGAGCGCCGCACGGTCCCTGCGCAGCCGCGCATGACGGGAGTAGGCCCAGGTCAGCAGAAAGGTGGTGAGGAACTGCGCAAGGCCCGCGAGCATTGCCACGTTCACCGCTCCGGCGACCGGTCTCGCCATCAGTCCGGGTGCCGCCGTCGCCGCCACGACATAGGCCAGGTACCAGAGCAGAAAGGCCAGAGCGGCGGGAACGACGAACCGCCGATAGCGGCTGCGCACCTCCTGGAAGGCCGCGCTCCGCTGCACCTCCAGGTAGATGTCCATGACATCGGCATCGCCGCTCGCCCGGTCCGCCTCCCGTTCACCGGCAGACCACTCATCGGCGGACCACTCACCGGCGAACACGCCATCGGTGAACAGCCGCCCACCGGTGCATCGCCTCTCCGCGAACAGGCCGTCGTCCGCGGCCCGGTTGTCCGTGTTCGTCCCGGGCCGTGCGTCGGCCCCACCGTCCGTAGCATCCGGTTCGCCCCAGCCGGAGGCCCGCGCGTCGTCCCAGGGGTCGTCGAGCCGCACTGCCGCGGCGTCCTGCCCTTCCTGCTTCTCCACCGCTCAACTCTCCTTGTCAGCGAACCGTTTCGGCCGCGTGCACAAGGATGGACAGAGCAGGAAGATCCCGGACTCTTCTCCCTGCGGGCTTCACCCCATCAGGTGACGCTGGTCCCGGGTGGCTGCGCGAGACCCTCCCGGTAGGCGTACCGCACCGCCTGGGCCCGGTCGTGGAGTCCGGCCTTGGCGAAGAGATTGTTGATGTGGGTCTTCACCGTGGCGGTGGAGATGTGGAGCCTGCGGGCGATCTCGGCGTTGGTGAGGCCGTCCGCGATCAGCGCCAGCACCTCGCCCTCCCGCCCGGTGAGGCCGTCGGGCAGCCGGGCGGCCGCCGGTTCGGGCGCGGCGGTCACCCTTTCGAGCAGTCTTTGCTGGACGACCGGGGACAGCCCGGCCCGGCCCGCGACGACGTCCTGGATGGCCCGGACGATCTCCCCGCCGTCGGCGTCCTTGGTGAGGTAGCCCCGCGCGCCCGCCCGAAGGGCGGGGAAGAGTGAGTCGTCGTCCGCGTAGGTGGTGAGCACGACCACCTGGGTGCCGGGGTACTCGGCGCGGATCCGGCGGGTCGCCTCGACGCCGTCGCAACGCGGCATCCGCAGATCCATCAGGACGACATCGGGGGCGAGTTCGGCGACCAGGGCGACGGCTTCCTCACCGTCCCTGGCGGATCCGACCACCTCGATGCCGGGCAGCAGCCCCAGGAGCATGACGATGCCCTCGCGCACGACGGCCTGGTCGTCGGCGACGACCACCCGGGCATCGGCACCGACCTCGCCGGAGCCCAGCCCGACACTCGCACCCGCGGCCGTTCCCGCCCGCACTCCTGTCCCCGTCCGTCCGGCCGATCCCGCGTCCAGACGGGTCCCCGCGCCCGCCCCGGTGTCCGCAGGCGCTCCGGTGTCCGAGCCCGTGCTCGCTCCCGTATCCGCGTCGGCGCTCCGTTCGGTCATGCCTGCACCCGCAGCCGCACCATGAAGCCCTCCCCCTCCGGTCCCGCCTCCAGGGCGCCGCCGAGCAATTCGGCCCGCTCGCGCATCCCCAGCAGACCGTACCCGGAGCCGGACGCCCCCAGTTCCCCACCGGAAGCGGTCGTACCCCAGTTCCGTACCTCAAGGGTGACCCCGCCCTCCTCGTACGCGAACGTCATCCGCACCCTGGCGCCCGGTGCGTGCTTGCGCGCGTTCGTCAGCGCCTCCTGGGCCACCCTGCGTACCGCCTGCGACGCCTCGGCCGGCAGCGGCCGCCTCTCCCCCGCCACCACCGTCTCGGCTCCGTCCTCGGCGGCGATCTCCCGCAGATAGTCCTCGACCGGCACCATCTCTCCGCGCAGCGCGGAGAGTGCCTGCCGGGTCTCCGCGAGCCCCTCGCGGGCCATGCCGCGAGCGGCCACCACCCGCTCCAGAATCTGGTCGCGGAACGGCCCCTCGGGCCCCCGTTCGATCTGTATGCGCGCCGCTTCCAGGTGCACCAACTGCGCGGAGAGGCTGTGGGCGAGCACATCGTGGATCTCCCGGGCGATACGGGCCCGCTCCGCGAGGGCCGCGGAGACGGCCTCGGCCCGGCGAGCGGCCCGCTCCTGCGCGAGCAGCCGGAACCCCGCGCCCCTGGCCTCGGCGTCCTGCCGCAGCGTACAGCCGCCGAGGAGCATCCCGGCGGCCGTGATGACCGTCCCGAGCACGTCCCCCAGCAGCATCGAGAAGCTGCCGGCCATCAGCAAACCGGTGACCAGGCCGAAGACGATCGGGAGCCGTTCCACAGCGAGTGCGGACACCGTGATCCACAGCACCGCCGCGGTGATGGACGCCCCCGCCCAGTAGCCCGCCCACCCCAGCGCGGCGAGGACGGTGAGCAGGGCCAGGGACACGGACAGCCGGTTGTCCGTCGTCGTGCGGTGGAAACCGAGCACGGCGACGACACAGATCATCAGGCCCAGTACCGGGAGAACCGCGCGCCAGCCCCGGAAGACATCGGATGTATACGCGCTGGAGACCGCCCACGTCGCCAGGCCCGACAGCAGCAGGACGTCGACGGCGATACGGCTGCGCGGGACACCGATCCGTGACAGCGACTCCCTCGCCGGCCACTCGGCCCATCTGCTGATCGGCACGTCCCGCCCCCCTCGGTCGCCCCGATGCTACGGATCGGAGGGCGGGCCCGGAATCGGGTCAGGGGTGGAGGCGCCCGCTCCACCCCCGGGTGGGTGTCCACCCGGGGGCCCCGAAGGCGGGGTAGGGCGGGCCCCGGGGATCAGGCGTCGATGCGCGAGCGGTCGAGTGTCGCGGCGGAGCTGGTGATGAACTCCTTGCGGGGCGCGACCTCATTACCCATGAGCAGGTCGAAGACCTGCTCGGCGGACTCCAGGTCTCCGATGTTGATCCGCCGCAGGGTGCGGTGGCGCGGGTCCATCGTGGTCTCCGCCAGCTGGTCCGCGTCCATCTCGCCGAGACCCTTGTAGCGCTGGATGGAGTCCTTGAAACGGATGCCCTTGCGCTGGAACTCCAGCAGGGTCTGCCGCAGCTCGCTGTCGGAGTACGTGTACACGTACTTGTCCTGGCCCTTCTTGGGCTGAACCAGCTCGATCCGGTGCAGCGGCGGCACCGCGGCGAAGACCCGCCCCGCCTCCACCATCGGACGCATGTAGCGCTGGAAGAGCGTCAGCAGCAGACATCGGATGTGAGCGCCGTCGACATCGGCGTCGACCAGGAGAACGATCTTGCCGTAGCGAGCGGCGTCGATGTCGAAGGTCCGGCCCGATCCGGCTCCTATGACCTGGATGATCGCGCCGCACTCGGCGTTCTTCAGCATGTCCGAGACCGACGACTTCTGGACGTTCAGGATCTTTCCGCGGATCGGCAGCAGCGCCTGGAACTCGCTGTTCCGCGCGAGCTTGGCCGTGCCGAGCGCGGAGTCGCCCTCGACGATGAACAGCTCGCTGCGCTCCACGTCGTCACTGCGGCAGTCGGCGAGCTTGGCGGGCAGCGACGAGGACTCCAGGGCCGTCTTACGGCGCTGTGCCTCCTTGTGCTGACGTGCGGCGATACGGGTACGGGCGGCGGCGACGGCCTTCTCCAGCACGGCACGGGCCTGCGCCTTGGCGTCCCTCTTGGTGGAGGTCAGGAACGCCTTCAGCTCCTTGGCCACCACATTGGCCACGATCCTGTTGGCCGCCGAGGTGCCCAGCACCTCCTTGGTCTGCCCCTCGAACTGGGGCTCGGCCAAGCGGACCGTGACCACCGCGGTCAGGCCCTCCAGGGCGTCGTCCTTGACGATGTCGTCCTCGGCGACGCGCAGCAGCTTCGAGGAGCGGAGTACTTCGTTCATCGTCTTGGTGACGGAGCGCTCGAAGCCCGTGACATGGGTACCGCCCTTGGGGGTGGCGATGATGTTCACGAACGACCTGACCGCGCTGTCGTAGCCCGTGCCCCAGCGCAGGGCGATGTCGACACCGAGCTCACGGGTGACCTCGGTGGGGGTCATGTGCCCGCGGTCGTCGAGGACGGGCACGGTTTCCTTGAAGATCCCGTGTCCGGTGAGGCGCAGCACATCGCAGACGGCCTTGTCCTGTGCCAGGTACTCACAGAACTCGCTGATGCCCCCGTCGAAGCGGAAGATCTCCTGGCTCTTGCCCTCACCGGCCAGGTCCCGCTCGTCGCGCACCACGATGGTCAGGCCGGGCACCAGGAAGGCCGTCTGGCGGGCGCGCTGGTGCAGGTTCTCCAGGGAGAGCCGGGCGTCCTTGAGGAAGATCTGGCGGTCCGCCCAGTAGCGCACGCGGGTGCCGGTGCGGGTCTTGGGGACGCGCTTGCCCTTCAGCAGCCCGTTCGCCGGGTCGAAGGGGGCGTCGGGGCCCTGCTCGGTGAAGATGCCGGGCACCCCGCGCCGGAAGCTGATCGAGTGGGTGGCGCTGTTCCGGTCGACCTCGACGTCGAGGCGGGCCGACAGCGCGTTCACCACCGAGGCGCCGACGCCGTGGAGGCCACCGGAGGCCGCGTACGAGCCACCGCCGAACTTGCCTCCCGCGTGGAGCTTGGTCATGACGACCTCGATGCCGGAGAGGCCGGTCTTGGGCTCCACGTCGACCGGGATGCCCCGGCCGTTGTCCTGCACCTCGACGGAGCCGTCCTCGTGGAGGATGACCTCGATGTGGTCGCAGTAGCCGCCGAGAGCCTCGTCGACCGAGTTGTCGATGATCTCCCAGAGGCAGTGCATCAGACCGCGGCTGTCGGTCGATCCGATGTACATGCCAGGGCGCTTGCGGACCGCTTCGAGGCCTTCGAGGACGAGCAGGTGCCGCGCTGTGTAGTTGGAGCCGTCACGCTCCGCGGTCAGCAGCGCTGTGGACGGCACGGACGTTTCGGCGGTCACGCGGTTCGCTCCTCGCTGAATTTCACATGTGGCCCTGAGGGGTAGTGGCCCGGCGTCGGTCGCCGGTCAGAGCGTACCGAGCCCTGATAGAGCCGATGTAACGCCACCCTCGTGATTCCTCATGCTAGTCCAGCATCGCATACATGTTCGATCCCTCGATGGGGTGACGTGAACATCACGTTCCATTCGACGCATGAACCATTTAGGCTCCGGGCACGTCCTCATGAACAACCGGCAACCCAGCCGGGAGGGCCAAACGAGACAAGCAACGCGAAATCCGTAAAGCGAAGCAATACGGCTCATTCGCCGCCACCTGGTAGCAGACAGCCGCCTTGAGAAGAAGTTTCGAGGAAAAGCCCCGAGCGGGAACGTTTTCGGGCTGGTTGGATGTTGACCCTGGTACGACAGCTCGTCGAGCTAGAGAAGAGGCGACGTGACTACTGTTCTGACCCCCGCGAGCCCGCTGACGGCCGCTGACCGCTGCGACCGCTGCGGCGCCCAGGCGTACCTGCGCGTCGTCCTGACCAGCGGTGGTGAACTGCTCTTCTGCGCCCACCACGGGCGCAAGTTCGAGCCGGAACTCAAGAAGATCGCCGCGGAAATACAGGATGAGACCGACCGACTCACGGCCGTCCCGGCCGGTGCCGGAGAAGAGGATCACTGACACCTCGCATCCACGACGAGCCAAGGCCGGTCCCCGACCGGCCGACGGGCGGCACCCCTGAGCGTGACGGGTGACCGCCCGCTCTCGTCCGGTGACCGCACCGCGGGCCTCCCCGTCCGGCCCGCGTAGCCCGTATCGCAACGCCCGCCGGGGCCGGAGCCCCCAGGCGCTGCGGATCGCGGCCACCCGGCCCGTCCCGTAGCCGGTGGGCGGGGCTCCGAACGCGGCTGGCACACGGCCGGAGCGGAGCACGACGGCCTCGACGGCGCGTGAAGGCGCCCGCCGGGGTCGGCGCACGTCCCGCCCCGGCCGGCGGCTCCGCGCCGGCGTTCCGGGGCAGCCCGTCAGGGCAGCGCAATCCCGGAGACCCGTGTGTACACGCCCGGACTGTCCGCCCGGCCGCAGCCGCTGCCCCAGGAGACCAGACCGATGAGTTTCCCTTGGGCCACCAGCGGCCCTCCGCTGTCCCCCTGGCAGGCGTCACGGCCTCCTTGGGGGTCTCCGGCGCAGAGCATCGTCGAGGCCGTGTAGCGGCCGCCCAGGCCCCCTGGATAGGCCCTTTCGCAGTCCTGGTCCGGCAGCACCCTCAACTCGGCCGCCCGCAGTGCCGAGGCATAGCTGCCGTTGCCCTCCGTATCGCCCCAGCCGTAGACCGTGGCGCCCGTGCCCGGTGTGTACGCCGGGTCCCCGGCCGCCGCGGTGGCGATCACCGAGGACGCGGGAAGCGCCTCGGCGAGCGTGAGCACTGCCATGTCCGAACTGTTGGTGTCCGGGTCGTAGTCCGGTGAAATCCAGCTTCCGGCGACGGCGATCTCCCGCCCCTCGGCCGCGGCCAGTTCCGTACGCCCCGCGATGACCCGCAGATCCCGGACCTCCGACACGTCGCCGCCGAGCACGGTCTGGCTCAGACAGTGCGCCGCGGTCATCACTTTGGTGGGCGCGACGACAACCCCGCCGCAGAACTGGCCCCCGCGCGTTCCTCCGAACCGGTCACGGCTGGAGAGCGCGACGACCCACGGCGTATCGGCGACGTGTACGGGGAAGCCCCCGATGACCACGCTGTCGGCGGCCGCCGGTGGTGACGAGACCAGTGGCGCCACGGCCCCCGCGGTGACCAGGGCCAGCGCCCCGGTCAGGGTTCGGACGACGGGAGGGCGCATGTGGTCTCCTGACTCTGCGTGAACGGCGTCAACTCAGCGTCAGCCAGGACGCCCCCGTCCGCACCCTCGGATACTCCCGAGATGGTGAAGGGCCCGGAACCCTCGCGGGGTCCGGGCCCTTCACCGTGGTGATCTCGGACGGCATCCACGGCAGACGAGTCGGAATCTACGGCAGACGCTCAGGCGATCAGTCCAGGTAGTCGCGCAGCACTTGCGAGCGCGACGGGTGGCGCAGCTTGGACATCGTCTTGGACTCGATCTGGCGGATGCGCTCACGCGTGACGCCGTAGACCTTGCCGATCTCGTCCAGGGTCTTCGGCTGACCGTCGGTGAGGCCGAAGCGCATGGAGACCACGCCCGCCTCACGCTCGGACAGGGTGTCGAGCACGGAGTGCAACTGCTCCTGGAGGAGCGTGAAACTCACCGCGTCGGCGGGCACGACGGCCTCGGAGTCCTCGATCAGATCGCCGAACTCGCTGTCGCCGTCCTCGCCCAGCGGAGTGTGCAGGGAGATCGGCTCACGGCCGTACTTCTGGACCTCGATGACCTTTTCGGGGGTCATGTCCAGTTCCTTCGCCAGCTCCTCCGGAGTGGGCTCGCGGCCCAGGTCCTGGAGCATCTGGCGCTGCACACGGGCGAGCTTGTTGATGACTTCGACCATGTGCACCGGGATACGGATGGTGCGGGCCTGATCGGCCATGGCGCGGGTGATCGCCTGGCGGATCCACCAGGTGGCGTACGTGGAGAACTTGTAGCCCTTGGTGTAGTCGAACTTCTCGACCGCGCGGATCAGACCGAGGTTGCCCTCCTGGATCAGGTCCAGGAAGAGCATGCCGCGGCCGGTGTAGCGCTTGGCCAGCGAGACCACGAGCCGGAGGTTGGCCTCCAGCAGGTGATTCTTGGCGCGGCGGCCGTCCTCGGCGATGATCTCCAGCTCGCGCTTGAGCTTCGGCGCCAGCTTGTCGGAGTTCGCCAGCTTGTCCTCGGCGAACAGGCCGGCCTCGATGCGCTTGGCCAGCTCCACCTCCTGCTCGGCGTTGAGGAGGGGGACCTTTCCGATCTGCTTGAGGTAGTCCTTGACCGGGTCGGCCGTGGCTCCGGCGACCGCGACCTGCTGGGCGGGCGCGTCGTCCTCGTCCTCGTCGGACAGGACGAAGCCCTTGCTCTCGCCCTCGGCCTCTTCGTCGTCGCCCTTGCCACCGGGCTGGACGTCGTCGAGCAGCTCTTCGCCCTCGGCGGACTCGTCGGCGTCCTTCTTGGACGCGGCCTTCTTGGCCACGGTCTTCTTGGCGGCGGTCTTCTTCGCCGCCGTCTTCTTGGCGGCGGTCTTCTTGGCCGCCGTCTTCTTGGCAGGCGCGGTCGCCGCGACCTCTTCGCCGGCCTGTACGTCGACGGTCTCGGCCGTCGGCGCCGCGGTGGCCGCGACGGTCTTCGCCGCGGTCGTCTTGGCCGCGACGGTCTTGGTGGCGGTGCGCTTTGCCGGGCTCTTCGCAGCGACGCTCTTGCGCGAGCGCTTCGGCGACTCCGCGGCACTGACCATCAGCGTCACACCCTCTTCCTCGAGGATCTGGTTGAGGCTGCGCAGAACATTCTTCCACTGGGTTGGCGGAATCTGGTCAGCCTCGAAGGCCCGACGCACGTCATCGCCGGCGATCTGCCCATCAGCCTTTCCCCGTTCGATGAGCGCCATCACAGACTCGGACTCGGCGATCTCCGGCGGGAGCGTACGGGATGTGCTGGCCGACACGAACAACCTCTCGGAACGATGGAAACGGCTTCCGGCTCCACCCATGATCGGGCCGGAGCCGACGACCACCGGGCTGCGGATGTGCCGGTGGCGCGGGCGGTACCAGCCTAGGAACTGCACAGCGCCGTGAACGGCGGCTGTATTCCCTCCTCGGTGGTCACCTCTTAGGTCATCGCGCTGTTTCGACGAGTGTTACGCCCAATCCGCGTGGCCCGAGTCACACGACATCCTCGGCGAACCGGCCAGATCGGACGTTTGACACACAATCGTGCCGCCGGACCCCCGTGGAATCCGGCGACACGATGATGTGTACACCTCCGCCCGCCCGGCCCCACGGCCGGACGGTCAGTGCTCGCGCGGCGCGGGAACGACGCGCTCCACCTCCGGGTGGACGGTGAGCAGTTGGCGCATCGCGGCTTCGGCGGCGTGGGAGTCGCCGGTCGCGAGGGCGTCGACGATCCGCGCGTGGTGGGACAGGGAGACCTCGTTCGGCCGGTCACAGCCCGTGACCGGTCCTCCGGAAACCTGGAGGGCGGAGGAGACGATCCCGGAGAGGTGCTCCAGCATGCGGTTGCCCGCGAGCTGGATGAGCAGGTTGTGGAACTCCGTGTCGGCACGGGCGAAGGTGATCCCGTCACCCTGAGCGAGCGCGTGGCCCATGATCTCGACCATGTCGCCGATGCGCTGCTGGATGTCCTCACGGCCGTGGCCGGCGGCGAGGCGGGCGGCGAGGGGCTCGATGGTCCAGCGCAGCTCGAACAGCTCCCGGCGCTGGTCGTCGCGCTGGGGGCCGAAGGCACGCCACTCGATGATGTCAGGGTCCAGCAGATTCCAGTCACTGACCGGGCGGACGCGGGTGCCGACATTGGGCCGGGCACTGACCAGGCCCTTGGCCTCCAGGACACGCAGAGACTCGCGCACGACGGTGCGGGAGACCTCGAAACGCTGGCCGATCTCCTCCGGAACGAGCGGGCGGTCGGCACCCAGATCCCCCGAGACGATCATCTGGCCGAGCTGCTGGACGAGTTGTCCGTGCAGCCCCCGGCCCCGGCTTCCCGCCGCTCGGCGGCTGACCCGGCCGAGGTCGGCGTCGGCGCTGTCCCAGGCGGGCGGGGCGACGCGATCGGCGACGGGCGCGTCCCCGTAGGGGTATCGGTCGAGTTCGCCCGGACCGGCGAGGCCGGAGTCTGCGGGGCGGGCGGTCATCATGGTCTGCGCAAGGGTACTCACGCATCCTTTGTCGGCTCGCCCCTCTCAACCCTTGAGGTCTTTGGTGAAAAGCACACGAAAGGGTGATCAGCGCTTCCCCCACAATTGACGACTTATCGGATAGAAGCGGACATTTCTCCATGGGTTGGAGACCGCCTCACGCACGGCCGCGGTCGCATCACCGGCGATTCACTACTCAACCACCACCGAATCACCGCACCCCGATCGTTCGTGATCACCAAAGCACTCTGCGGCGAAGGACCGTGGACAAGTACGCGCAGATCAGAACCGACAACGACAACATGAGTGCCACACCGACGGGTTGAGCCGCCAGTTGCGCCCCGGGGGTCAGCCAGCGGTCGGCCTGATCCGGCAGTCGCACCCACGTCAGTTCGCGGAGCCTTGCGGGAAGTCCCTCGGCCGACCGGACCGATGGAACGACAAGTGCCTTCTGTACGAGGGGTGCGACGACGACCGGTACGGCGAGGACCGCGGCCACTCCCGCCGCCGCCACCCGGAAAGTCCCGGCCGCGAGCAGCCCGGCCCAGGCGCAGCCGACCGAGAGGGCGCCCCAACTGGCGGCCTGAGTGGGCCGGTTTCCGGATGGTTCCGTCATCTCGTCTCCGTACACGAGACGGAGAGCCTGGGCATCCGCCACGGCGACGAGCAGGGCGATCAGCAGCGCCGCGGCGCCCGTCACCAGGAGCTTGGCGAGCAGAAGTCCGAGGCGGCGCGGCACGGTTCCGCGGGCGGCGGCGAGCGCCGGATAGCGGAATTCCTCCCCGAAGGAGAGTGCTCCGATCAGCCCCGCGCCGAAGGCGGCGGGCGGCAGCGGAAGAAACCCGGGCCAGGCGGCGAGGGCGACCGGCACCGGAGTGCTCCCGGAACGTGCCAGCAGCAGACAGACGGCCACGGAGGTGAGCACCGAGGCGGCCACGATCAGGGCGGCCGTACGCACCCCGAGGAGCCGGCGCAGTTCGTAGCGCACCGGTCGCAGCGGGACGGCCATGGGGCGGGGGCCGGACGGGCTGTCCCGGGGTTCGGCGGCGCGCGGGAGTTCCGCGTCCCCGGCGGGGTGTTCCGTGTTCGGCGCGTGGTGATCCCCGCCGTCCCCGGCGGACTGGCCGGTGGTCGGCGGGGTGGGACCCGTGTCGCCGGTCTCGTCGGTGAGTCGGTGGACGAGCACTCCGTGCCGGAAGGCCGTTTCGCCCACCTCCGCGCAAGTGCTGCCGTACACGGACAGCAGTCCGCCCCCCTCCGTGACCACTTCGACCGAGCGCTGTGCGGCTCGCGCCTCCCGGTGGACGAGATCGGCGAGGCGTGCCGCGTGCGGCGTGCGGACGGCGACGCGAGGGCGCAGCCGGGTGCGGGAGAACTCCGCCGCCGCCTGGTCGGCGACGAGTCTGCCGGCGTCGAGGGTGACGACACGGTCCGCGATACGGGCGGCCTCCTTCGGGTCGCCGGTGGTGAGGAGAACCGTTCCGCCTCGGTCGGCACGGCTGCGCAGCACCCCGTACAGCCAGCCGCGTTCGGCCGGCGAGAGGCCTTTGGACGGCTCGTCGAGCACCAGTGACCGGGGATCGCCCAGCAGCGCGGAGGCGACCCCGAGCCTGCGGTCCATGGCCAGGGGGAGCACGCCGAGCCGCTCGTCGCCGAGGCCCGCCAGCCCCATGGCCTCGATCAACTCGTCCGCGCGCCCCGCGGGCACGCCCGCGGCGGCGCAGAGCATCCGGAGCTGCCCACGGACGGTCCGCGCGGGGTGGCCGGGTACGTCTCCGAGGAGGACCCCCACCTCCCGGGCGGGATGAGCGATGCGGTGGAGGCGATTGCCCCGGAAGTACGTCACGCCCCGGCCGGGTTCGAGGTCCAGCATCAGGCGCAGCGCGGTGGACTTGCCCGATCCGGCCGCCCCGAGCAGGGCGGTGATCTGTCCGGGGCGGGCCTGGAAGGAGAGATCGTCGACGGCGGGCGGAAGGTCTCGCCGTGGGGCGCTGGAAAGTCCGATGGCCTGGAGCATCGCTTCTCTCGCGTAGGGCGGACGGGAGACCGCTCGGCGGCAGTGCGGCTACCTCAGCAAGATAACGCGACATTTCGGACTTTTTGCGCAGCAGGACAGGCACGGGTGTCTCATCGGCCTCCATCCGGTCCCCACCACCCCCGACGTGCCCTCCGGCCCCCCTGGCCGCGTACGGGCCCGGTCCGGTCCGGCGACGTGCGGCGCCACCTCCCGAAGATGCCGGGCCCGCCGGGGTGGTCCGGCGAAACCGTCAGACCTCGGGGCGCAGCATCGGCGGGTTGAGCAGGGTGGCCCCGCCCGCCCGGAAGAGCTGGGCAGGCCGGCCGCCCTGGCGCGTGGTGGTCCCTCCCGCCGGGACCAGGAACCCGGGCGTACCGGTCACCTTCCGGTGGAAGTTCCTGGGGTCGAGAACCACGCCCCACACCGCCTCGTAGACGCGCCGCAGCTCACCGACCGTGAACTCCGGCGGGCAGAACGCGGTGGCCAGCGACGAGTACTCGATCTTGGAGCGGGCCCGCTCCACCCCGTCCACCAGGATCCGCGCGTGGTCGAAGGCGAGAGGCGTGGCCTGCTCTCCCTCCCGGCCGAATCCGCCCTCCTGTCCGAGCAGGTCCGCGACCGGGGCCCAGCGCGCGCTGTTGGCGTCGCCACCCGCCCGAGGCGCCGGCAGGTCGGGGGCCAGCACCAGATGCGCGACGCTGACGACCCTCATCCGGGGGTCCCGTCCGGGGTCGCCGTAGGTGGCGAGCTGTTCGAGGTGCGCACCCCCGTCGGCGGGGGTGGGGGAGGCCGGATCATGGGCGCACAGACCGGTCTCCTCGGCAAGCTCGCGCGCCGCCGCGGCCGCCAGATCCTCGTCCCCCCGCACAAAGCCCCCCGGCAGGGCCCACAGGCCCTGGAACGGCGGCTCTCCGCGGCGTACGACCAGTGCGCAGAGCGCATGACGGCGCACGGTGAGCACGACCAGATCGACGGTGACGGCGAAGGGGGGAAAGGCCGACGGGTCGTAGGGAGACATGCCCGCGATCATAGTCGTCTGCTTGACGATAAACACTCCTTTCGCCACCGGTGCTGCCTCTTTCTTCCCCCTCTCCCGGGGCCGTCGGCACCCCTTGTCCAGCCGGTGCCGACGCCCGCGCTCCTCCCCCGGATCGATGCCGACGAGCCCCGGGGCCGCGGCCCCTGACAACCAGTCGTCAGCCGTCTCCCGGAGCGTCCCGGCGAGCTCCGCTCCCCGACTCCTCGCCCGCCCGGCCGCGGCCGCCTGCGGACCTGTCGCGCGTCCCGGCGGGCCGGACCGACTTCTTCCCGGCAGGCGGCCGGACCCGCCGGCCACCCGCACGTCGCCCTGGAGGAGCGGCGGTCTCCGATGCGCGAGGACGCCGCCCGGGCGTTGCCCCTGCGATGCCCCAGACCTCCCCGCCCCCGGGATTCTCCTGTGTCCCCGGGCACAGCCCGGTCCCGGCTGCCCCCACGGGCGTCCCGGGTTGCGTGGACTCCTTCTGATACCCGGACCCCCCGGAGTGCGCGGGCTCGGCGGGCGGGGAAGGCCGTGCCTCCGAGGCGAGTGCGGCAGACCGGTCCGCCGTCCGTGAAGCCCGTTCACTGCGGAGGCACTGACGCAGCGTCTCCGGATCGAGGTTCTCGTTGCACGCCTGGTGGAGCAGGCGGGCGAACAGATAGTCGGGGTCCTTGCGCAGGGCGAGCCCGATCGCGACCCTCGCCGCCGGCTCGTCGCCGGTCGACCATGCGACCCAGCCCGCGAGGGTGAGCGGTGGGGCGGCGTGCTCGGCGTAGGAACGGACGCAGCGGCGGGCCAGTGCCCTCCACAGCCGCAGCGCGGGGGCCGCGTCCGGCCCCTCCATCCATTCCGCCGCACGGTCCCTGGTCTCCCGGTCCTGCAGTCCGAGGATCACCGCCGCGGCCTCGTCATGGGTGATGAGCCCGTCGTCCGCCGCGTCCGCCCCCGCCGGCCCCGGATCAGCAGACGACGCCTGGATGCGCCTGAGCAGCCCGAGGGCCAGGGCGATCGTCTCGTCGGCGACCTGCCGCCGCCCGTCCCCGGCGAGGATCCTCGGCACGATCACCGCGGCCGCGCTGTCGAGTGCCTCCTCCTGGGCCCGGGCGGCCGAGGTCGTCCAGGGTTCGAGCCGTGCCTCCATCGCCCGCAGCGATCCACGCACCTGGATCCCCGCGTAGGCCGCAGCCGCCGCCATGACGGACGTACCGGGGGCGACCAGGGCCGTTCCCTCCAGGGGGCAGCACCTCTCGTCGGGGCAGCAGTAGGACCAGTAGCGGCCGTCGGAGATACACAGCGCCTCGTACACGGGCACGTCGAGTGCGCCGCAGGCGGTTCGCAGCCGCTGCGCGAGGGGGCGCAGCCGCTCCATCACGAGACGGCTCGTCTCACCGTCTCCCGGATCCTGGCAGAGGAAGAGAACGATGCCGTCCGGGCGCGAGCCACGGCGTTCGCTGCCCTCGATCAGGGACTCCGCCAGCTGGCGGGCGACCGGCGGCCACTCCCCCGGCGAGCGCGGAATGCCCAGCCGCAACCGCCCTCCGAAGCGCCCGCTGCTGCCGTGCAGGGCGACCATCACGATCGAATCGGTCGGGTGATAGCCGAGCATGTACGGCAGCGCGTCGGCAAGTTCTCCTGGCCCGCGCAGGGTGATCTGCGGTTCGTCGGTACGGTCGGTGGGTTCGTAGTGCTTGTCCATGGCACGACGGTCTCGTGGCAGGTCCGGCTCCGCGACCCCCTGTGGACAAGTTGTCCACAGGCTTGCGGCTTCATTCGCGCGTTGTCGGTCCCATCGGGTTGCATGAGGGCATGACCAACGCAGACCACGCGGTTCCCGCGGATCTCAGGGCCTCGGCCGACGCCGTGCTCGCGCGCCTCGTATCGGACGGCACGGGCACCGCCCGGCTGCGGGAGGACCAGTGGCGGGCGATCGAAGCGCTCGTCGCCGACAGGCGCCGGGCGCTGGTCGTGCAGCGGACCGGCTGGGGCAAGTCCGCCGTGTACTTCGTCGCGACCTCGCTGCTGCGTCGGCAGGGCAGCGGTCCGACCGTGATCGTCTCCCCGCTCCTCGCGCTCATGCGCAATCAGGTGGAGGCCGCCGCCCGGGCCGGGATCCACGCCCGGACGATCAACTCGTCCAACACCGAGGAGTGGGAGACGATCCAGACGGAGGTGGCCGCGGGTGAGGTCGATGTCCTCCTGGTCAGCCCCGAGCGGCTGAACAACCCGGACTTCCGCGACCAGGTGCTGCCCGAGCTGTCTGCCGCGACGGGCCTGCTGGTGGTGGACGAGGCACACTGCATCTCCGACTGGGGGCATGACTTCCGGCCCGACTACCGCCGTCTGCGCACGATGCTGACGGACCTGCCCGCCGATGTGCCGGTGCTGGCGACCACCGCGACGGCCAATGCCCGGGTGACGGCCGATGTCGCCGACCAGCTGGGCACCGGTGCGGGCACCGACGCGCTGGTGCTGCGCGGTCCGCTCGACCGCGAGAGTCTCAGTCTGGGGGTGCTCCGGCTGCCCGACGCGGCCACCCGCCTCGCCTGGCTGGCCGACCACCTCGGCGAGCTCCCGGGCTCCGGGATCATCTACACCCTGACCGTCGCGGCCGCCGAGGCGGTCACCGCGTATCTGCGGCAGTGCGGCCATACGGTCACCTCCTACACCGGCCGCACGGAGAACGCGGACCGCCAGCAGGCCGAGGAGGACCTTCTCGCCAACCGCGTCAAGGCCCTGGTCGCCACATCCGCGCTGGGCATGGGGTTCGACAAGCCCGACCTCGGCTTCGTCGTCCACCTCGGCTCCCCCTCCTCCCCCATCGCCTACTACCAGCAGGTGGGCCGGGCGGGCCGCGGAGTGGAGCACGCCGAGGTGCTGTTGCTGCCTGGCAAGGAGGACGAGGCGATCTGGCGGTATTTCGCGTCCGTGGCCTTCCCTCCCGAGGAGCTCGTGCGGCGCACCCTCGATGTCCTCGCCGGGGCGGAGCGGCCGCTCTCGCTGCCGGCCCTGGAGCCCCTGGTCGAGCTTCGGCGGACGCGGCTGGAGACCATGCTGAAGGTCCTCGACGTGGACGGCGCCGTGCGCCGGGTGAAGGGCGGTTGGACGACCACGGGCGAGCCCTGGTCGTACGACTCCGAGCGGTATGCCTGGGTCGCCCGGCAGCGCGAGTCCGAGCAGCAGGCGATGCGGGAGTACGCGCGGTCGACGGTCTGCCGGATGGAGTTCCTGCGCCGGCAGCTGGACGACGAGGAGGCGGCTCCCTGCGGCCGCTGCGACAACTGCGCGGGAAGCCGGTTCAGCGACAAGGTCTCCGATGCGGCGTTGGACGCGGCGCGGGGGGAGTTGAGCAGGCCCGGCGTGGAGGTGGAGCCCCGCAGGATGTGGCCGACCGGGCTGCCCGCCGTCGGTGTCTCCCTCAAGGGCCGTATCCCCGAAGGAGAACAGGCGTTCCCGGGCCGGGCACTGGGACGGCTCTCCGACATCGGCTGGGGCAACCGGCTGCGCCCGCTGCTGACGCCCCAGTCGCCCGACGGACCGGTCCAGGAGGATGTGGTGAGCGCGGTGGTGACCGTGCTCGCCGACTGGGCCAGGGGGCCGGGCGGCTGGGCGTCCGGTGAGGCCGACGCACCCGCCCGGCCGGTCGGAGTGGTCACCGTGGCGTCGCGCGGCAGGCCCCGGCTGGTCTCCTCCCTCGGCGCGCGGATCGCCGAGGTCGGCCGTATGCCCCTGCTGGGCGCGGTGGAGTACGCCTCCGACAGTCCCGACGGTCGCCCCTCCCGGACGAACAGCGCCCAGCGGGTGCGTGCACTGCACGAGGCGTTCACCGTGCCGGCCGGTCTCGCCGAGGCGCTCACCAGGGCCGGCGGTCCTGTGCTGCTGGTCGACGATCTGTCCGACAGCGGCTGGACTTTGGCCGTAGCCGCGCGGCTGCTGCGCCGATCCGGAGCGAAGGGGGTGTTTCCCCTGGTCCTTGCGGTTCAAGCGTGACCCGAGGGTTGCACGGAAGAGGTCACCGTTGAAGTTGGTGGGCAGGGATATCAGCGGCATACCCCCCGATTCCTGTCAGTGGGATCGAATTGCTCGTTGCCGCAATCGGACGGGGCAGGAAGAATTGAAGTGCTCCCCGCACTGCCCGTCTGCGACCCGCATGGGCTGTGCCGTGGTGCGCCCTCACCCGACCCTGCCCGCACTGTGGGCGCGTATGCGAAGGGAGGAACGTGACCTTCGGATTCGCTTCGTCCGCAGCCACTTCGATGACCAACTCCGCCAACCGCCTCGCAAGGATGCTCGAACCCGCGGAGTGGGCGGCTGCCGGGATCCCGCTGCTGCGCAACCCCCGAGAGGTGGTCAGCGGGCTGCACACCCGGCACAGGCCCACGCCGACGACGGCGGTCGTCGCCGTGCTTGACCCCGAGGAACGGCTCGCCGCCAGCGCTTCGTTCGCCCGGCGCTCCGCACCGGTGGACGGCTGGGAGTTCCGGAATGCGCTGCTGGCACATCTGCGCCGCGTGATCCCGCACGATCTGCGCCGCCGCACTCCGGTACGTACGGCCGTGCTGCTCTACTGCCGCGAAGGCGACGAGCGGTGGACCGAGGAGGACGGCGCCTGGATGTGGGGACTGCGCGACGCCTGCACCCTGCACGGGCTGCGCTGCGGCGCGTACATCACGCTGACACGCGGTGGCTGGCAGGTCCTGGGCGAGGGGCGGGGCGGTCGGCGCCCCAACTCGACCTCGTCGCCGGGCGATCTCGTCGGCACCGTGGCGAGTGAACCGCTGGAGCTCCGTACGGCCAGCGGTGCGCCGGAAGCCCTCCGTCGCTCGGCTGCGCGCTGACCACCTCCGGTCCGCCCGGAGGTGCCCTGCTGGTCCCGACGACGACGGCGGCCATTCCCCGGCCGGGGGCACCCGGCCGGGACCGTCGCCGATCACCGCTCCGGCATGCCCGCCGGCGTTGCCGGTGCCGACCGGGGCACGGCGGTGCGGACCCAAACAGTGCAGCAGCCACCGCGCACGGCAAAGCGCCTCCGTACCCTTGCCCTGCCGTCCATCGCCAGGGCAGCCGGTGGCCGCCCGACCATGTGCTGCGGTCCGGCGTGGCCGTTCGGGTCAGACGCTCGCGCCGAGCAGGGCGTTGATCCGTTTGGGGTCCCCGCACACGATGAGCAGCGCGGACGCCTTCGTCATCGCTGTCGGCAGGACGCGGGCCGCGTCGTCGTCGGTACCACCGTTGAGCGCGACGACGACCACGGGACGCGACGAGGCACGGTCCACGGCGGTGGCATCCGCGTAGAACACGTCGTCGCCGACGTCGTGCTGGGCCCAGTACGCGGCCTCCCCGAAGGAGAGTTCATGGGCGGCCCACGGATGCTGTTCACCCGTGGTGAGCACCAGAACGTCACTCGGTGCGCGGCCTGTGTCGAGCAGCAGGTCGACCGTCTCGTCGGCGGCGTCGAGCGCGCCGTCCACGGGAGCGGGGATCAGCTGAATCTGCGGCTGGGAACGATTCTCCGGGCGGGATGCCTGCGGCTTCCCGGCGGAGGCGGGCGTACGCTGCGGCGGCGCGGGCCGGGCCGCACCGGGCCCCGGCTGTCCGGGACGCGGGGTGGCGGTGGAACGCGGGCCAGGTACGGGACGAGGGGTCGGCGCGGTACGGCCGGCGGCCGGCGTGGCGCGGGGACCCTGGGCGCTCTCGTGAATCTGAGGCTCCTCGGGGGTGAGAGGCATGGGTGGATGTCTATCAAATGCCGGTTCGGACGGCATAGGCGGGTGGGCACAAAACCCCGACTTCCCTGTCGGCAGGGCCACTTCAGAAATCGAAGCCGAGCTGCCCCCCGCTCTCCAGCGCTGCCGCCTCCGCGGGAAGCCGGATCTTCTTCAGATGCCGCCACTTCGGCAGTCCGTCGAGGTAGGCCCAGGAAAGCCGGTGGTACGGAGTGGGCCCCAGCTCCGCGAGGGCGGCCTTGTGCACGGGCGAGGGATAGCCGGCGTTGGCGGCGAACGCGTAGTCGGCGAACCGGGCCGGCAGTTCCGCCATCATCGCGTCGCGGCGCACCTTGGCGATCACCGAGGCCGCGGCGACCGCGACACAGGACTGGTCGCCCTTGATGACCGTACGAACGCGCCAAGGGTCACCGAGATAGTCGTGCTTGCCGTCCAGGATCACGGCCTCGGGGCGCACGGGAAGGGCGTCCAGGGCCCGGGAGGCGGCCAGCCGCAGTGCGGCGGTCATCCCCAGTTCGTCGATCTCCTCGGGGGAGGCGTGTCCCAGCGTGTACGCCGTGACCCACTTCTCCAGTTCGACGACAAGCTCCTCACGGCGCTTCTGTGTGAGGAGCTTGGAGTCGGTGAGCCCGGCGGGAGGGCGGCGCAGTCCGGTGATCGCGGCACACACCGTGACCGGACCGGCCCACGCCCCGCGCCCGACCTCGTCGACACCGGCGATGATCTTGGCGCCGGTGGTCGCCCGGATCGACCGCTCGACTGTGTGTGTGGGTGGTTCGTACGCCATGGCGCCAGCAAGGTTACGCCGCCCTCCCCCGCCTGTGACAACCGGATTCCGCTCGGGGCCGGGTATCGCCCGCCCCGGCGACCGAGGCCGACGAAGCAGGCGCTCCGGAAAGGGGCCGCCTGGAAGCGCGACCGCGGAGGTGATCACTCCTCCCGGGGCCTGAGGAGGGGGATCAGCACCTGATCGATCATCTCGGTGATCTCCGGATCCGGCCATTCGCTTCCGCACACTTTCGAGCGATACAACATCAGCCCCGGAATCACTTCGAAGACCATGTCTCCGGTCACGTCGGCACGGACATCACCTCGTACGACACCACGGCAGACCACCTCACGGAAGAGCCTCATGGAGGGCTCGACAACCTGGCACCTGATCACGGCATGGAACCTCTCGGCCGTGGAGGTATCACATTCGTGAAGGACCGAACGGAGTGCGAATCCCGGCCGCGAGTACATCGCGTCCCGCATCCGGCGGCACAGCTGGACCAGATCCTCACGGATGCCCCCGTGGTCGGGAACCTCGTCCAAGGGCGGCAGCCCGGCCCGCAGAGCATCGGCGACGAGATCGCCCTTCGACGGCCAGCGCCGGTAGACGGCGGCTTTCCCTGTCTGCGCCTGCGCCGCAACACCTTCCATGGTGAGCCCGTTCCAGCCGACCGTGCTCAACTGCTCCAGGGCGGCCTCAAGAATCGCACGCTCCAGCACCGGCCCTCGGCGGCGCGGCGCGGCCGGGGAACCCGCACCTGCGGCCTTCCAGCGCGAATTGACCATCGTCTTCTCTCCGTTGGGGACGGTTTTTCAGTGAACGCTTGCGTTCACTGAAGGGGGCTCTCTACGGTTGACAGGTCGGTGAACGCCTCCGTTCACTAAAACCGTGTGGGGGACCTCCGTGACAACCTCTCAGTTAACAACTCCGAGCAAACCAGGGGCAGCCCGCAGACAGGGACGCCCGGGTGTCGCGCTCGCCGTGATCGCCGCGCTGCAGCTCATGGTGGTCCTCGACACCACTATCGTGAACATCGCGCTCCCCCATATCCAGGGAGCACTCGAGTTCACCACGACCCAACTGTCCTGGGTGGTCAACGCCTACACACTGACCTTCGGCGGCCTCCTGCTGCTCGGCGGCAGAGCGGGCGACATCCTGGGCCGCCGCCGGGTCTTCATCTTCGGTGTGCTGCTGTTCACCTTCGCCTCGCTGCTGTGCGGTATCGCTCAGGAGCCGTGGCAGATGCTCGCGGCCCGTGCTCTCCAGGGCGTCGGAGGAGCGATCGCGTCCCCGACGGCTCTCGCGCTGATCACCACGACCTTCCGCGAAGGCCCGGAGCGCAACCGCGCCTTCGGCATCTTCGCAGCGGTCTCGGCCAGCGGCGCCGCCATCGGACTCCTGGCGGGCGGCATGCTCACCGAGTGGCTGGACTGGCGCTGGGTGTTCTATGTGAACCTGCCGATCGGCATCCTGATCGCCGTCCTCGCACCGATGTTCATCAATGAGTCCGAGCGCAACTCGGGCCGTTTCGACATCGTGGGCGCGCTGACGTCGACCGTGGGCATGGCAGCCCTGGTCTACGGCTTCATCCGCGCGGCCGAGGACAGTTGGAGCGACGGGCTCGCCCTGGCCGCCTTCGGCGTCGCCGTCGTGCTGCTCACCGCCTTCGTCCTGGTGGAACGCAGAGCGCGGGAGCCGATCACCCCACTGCGGATGTTCGCCGACCGCAACCGCTCGGGCACCTATCTGATCATGATGAGCCTCGCCGCGGCGATGTTCGGCATGTTCTTCTTCATCGTGCTGTTCGTACAGAACGTCCTGGGCTACAGCCCCATCAGTTCCGGGCTCGCGTTCCTGCCGGTCACGGCGATGATCGTAACCGCGGCCGGGCTCTCGTCCATGCTGCTCCCGGTGCTGGGTCCCAAACCCTTCCTGGCGTCCGGCGCGGTCCTCACCGGTGTGGGAATGGCGTGGCTGACGAATCTGCGGCCCGACAGCTCATACCTGAGCGGGGTGCTGGGACCGATGCTGTTCTTCGGCTTCGGCATGGGGCTGGTCTTCGTGACGGCGACGCTCACGGCTGTCTCGGGGGTGGCCCAGCACGAGTCGGGCGCGGCCTCCAGTCTGCTCAACGCGACACAGATGGTCGGAGGTTCCCTGGGCCTGTCGATTCTGATGACCGTCTTCAGCACCGCGGGCCGGGAGGAAACGGAACGGCAGCTCCCGTCGTTCCTCGCGGAATCCACACCGGCACAGAAGGCCGCCTTCGCCGAGACGGGGCAACTGCCGCCTCCCTGGGGACACCAGGTGCTCGCCGAGAGCATCGCGACCGCGTTCTGGGCAGGTGTGGGGCTCGTCGGCCTCGCCGTCGTCACGGCCCTGTTCGTCATCCGCGTCCGCAAGAGCGACCTCGATGCGCTCAGCGGCGGAACCGGGCCCGGCGGCCACGTCGCCTGATTCAGCGGTAAGGGCCGTGTTCCAGGCGCGCGGCCCTTACTCACGCAGGGAACAGTCGTTGATCACGACCGGTCCGGCGTCGCGCCCGAAAGGCCGTCGAAGCGCTCACGGCCACGCTCGGCACATGCCACCTGCCCGTCGGGGGAAGAGCGCGGCGAGCGGGACGCCTGCACGGCGGGAGCCCGTACCCACCGCACCGGATACGCACGGGGTCCACTGCCATCCGCACAGGATGCCCCTCGCCCCGGCCCACGGTCAGTGCGTGCCCCGCCCCAACCAGGCCGGCAAGTCCTCCGTCCGCTCCAGCCACCCGGCCGGAGGCCCACCCGCCTTGCCGGCCGCGATCACTCCGCAGGCAATGGCGCAGGTGGTGTCGACATCCCCGCCCACCTGCGCGGTCGTCCAGAAACCCCGCTCGAAGTCGTCGAGCGACCTGGCCGCGGACCACAGCGCGAACGGCACCGTGTCGTGAGCGCTCGTCCGCCGCCCACTGCCGAGAACGGCGGCGACGGTTCCCGCGTCGTCGTAGTCGAGCATGTCCCGCGCCCGCCGGAGCCCGGCGCCCACCGCGCTGCGCGGCACGAGCGCGACGACACCGTCGAGCAGCTCGCCGGGTCCGGGCGGGCCCGCCGGATCGGCGGCCAGCGCGGCCGCGGCCGCCACCGCCATCGCACCCACCACAGCCTCGCGGTGCTGATGCGTGGTGTACGAGGAGATCTCGGCCTGATGTGTGGCCTGCTCGGGGTCATCCGCGTACCAGGCACCGAGAGGGGCGATGCGCATCGCGGATCCGTTGCCCCAGGACCCCTGCCCCTGGAAGAGTTCCGCGGCGAGTTCTCGCCAGTCGCTCCCTTCCCTGACCAGGCGGAGCATACGGTTGACCGCAGGGCCGTAACCACGGTCGAAATCGTGGTGGTCGGCGAAGGAGCGGGCCAGCGCGTCCTGGTCCACCCGGCCGTGATCGGCCAGCACGGCCAACACGGAGCAGGCCATTTCGGTGTCGTCGGTCCACTGCCAGGTGCCCGTCGGCAGCTCACGCCGCTTCAGAAGGGGGTAATGCGACGGTACGAAGAACTGGGAGCCCAAGGCGTCTCCCACGGACAGTCCTCGCAGGCTGCCCAGGGCGCGTTCGAAGCGCCGGTCGCGAGTGGATTCAGCGGTCATCTTGCTGCCACTCTATCCGGTGACGCCGTACGGTTCGGGGGTGCGCCAGCGTTCGAACGGCCGGTCAAGGGTGTAGCGCCCGTCCTCGCCGAGCTCCAGCATCCGGATCTCCCCGTTGCCCGGGTTGGAGAGCGACTCGAAGTCCGCGACCGTCCAGTGGAACCAGCGCATACAGAACAGCCGCATGGTCAGTCCATGGGTCACCAGCAGCACATTCGGCGGATGGTCGGGCGACTCGAAGCTCCGGTGGAGGCTCTCCAGGAAAGCCCCGACCCTGTCGTACACATCGGCTCCGGACTCGCCCTGGGCGAAGCGGTAGAAGAAGTGCCCGTACGCGTCGCGATAGGTCTTCTGCAGCTCCACGTCGTTCTTGTCCTGCCAGTTTCCCCAGTCCTGCTCACGCAGGCGCGGCTCCTCCCGTACCCGCACGAGCGCGGGATCGAGGCCGAAGGCCCGGAAGGTGTCATGGGTCCGCCGGTAGGGAGAGACATAGACACTGACGCGCTCCCGCCCGAACAGCTCGCGCAGCCGTGCCCCGGCTTCCTCGGCCTGGGCTCGCCCGGCGCCGGTCAGCCTCAGGGCATGGTCGGGCTCGCGCTCGTACACGGTGTCGTCGGCGTTCCCCTCCGACTCTCCATGCCGGACGAGAACGATGCGTCGCGGTCTGGCCATACCTCGACCCTAGATCGAGCCGCATCCGGACGGGCGGCCGGAGCGCGCCCATACGCTGTAGAAGACCGGTGACATGCAGCACACCGGCGTCGTCCGGAGCGAACGACGCCCGGCACGGAGGTATGAGCCCCGTCCCGGCCGCTGGGGGACGGCCCCCCGGAGACCCCCTGCCGTGAATTGAGGTTCAGACCGTCCACGAGGGTTCGAGCTGCACCACGTCACCGGCGAGCGCCGCGACATCGGCCTCGGTCTGCGCACGGACGAGCAGACGTTCCACCCGCTCATGCCGGTACTTGCCGTGCTCGGCCTCGGACTGCCACATCGACATCACCAGGAACTCGTTCTCCGGCGCTTCACCGAAGAGTCCGCGCACCATGCCCGGCGATCCGGCCATCGCCGGATTCCACACCTTCGCCTGCATGAGCGCATAGTGCTCGACCCGGTCCTCACGGACCTTGCAGTGCGCGACCCGGACCACGTCGACTCCGGTGAACCGTGGTTCGAACCCCGTCTTCACATCGAATCGATGGTCGAACAGCTTGACCTGAATGTCCTTGTACGTTCCCGATTGGCCGGCCGCGAGCCGGTCATGGGACCGTGCCATGAAGGAGTCGTAGAACGCCCTGCTCTCCCAGAAGGCGAAGACATGGGCGACATGAGGCCGCGCCTTGCTCCATCCACCGCCCTGCCCCCGAAATCCCGGCTCACCCAGCAGCCCCGCCCATTTCCGCTGCCCCCGCTCGAACCCATGACGGTCCACCACGGTGCAGCGAATCCACTTGACCAGCACCGCGCTATCGTACGGCCCGGAACGTGGCCCCCGTCACTGTCCTGACGAGTGCACTCTTCACGGCGTCCGGAATCAGCAACCTCCACTTGAGAAGTGACCGGGCGCGCGGTGGCGTACACCGGACATCTCCTCGCGGCGCCCCCCGCACAGCGGATACGGTCAATCGACGGAGAACTCCTGGCAGTTACGGGGAAGGGAAAACTGGTGAGCAGCCTGAACAAGGGCGTCGGCACAGTGGAAGTGGCCCTCAGCTGGGATCCGAGCCCACTGGGCGAGGCACCCCACGACCTCGACATAGTCGCGGCGACCTACCGGACGGACGCCCGCTCCGGTGCCCCGGCGTACGTCGTCCACTTCGACAGCCGGTCACCCGACGGCACGATCACCCTGACCAGGGACAGCAAGACGGGGCAGGGATTCGGTTCGGACGAGGTCCTGAAGCTGGAGTTCCACCGGCTCTCGTCCGAGTACGGGCGGGTCGTGATCGGTGTTGTCATCCAGCAGCGAGACGGCCGCCGAGTGTTCAGCGATGTGGCGAACCCCCTGGTCAAAGTAGTGGAGGGACACACAGAGCTACGGAAGAACGATTTCTCGGAGGTAGCGGGGGCGACTGCGGCAGTCATAGGCGAGTTCGTGCGCTCCGAGTCGGGCGGCTGGCAGTTCAGCGAACTCGTCCGCGGATTCGACGCCGATCCCGGAGTCTTCATAGACCTGATGGGCCGCGACTGAGCACGGACGGTCCCGGCCCCTCGCAGAAGGATCACGAGAGCGGGGCGATGGGCGGGGTCGTCCGGATCGGCGGCGGTGGCCGGATCGGCGTGGGAGGGCTCGGTGACGCATCAGGACGACGGCTGGGCAGGTGTGGGCTGGGAAGGCTGGATGGACCACGACGGCATCCGGCGGCGCCTCGATCAGGGTGCCGATCCAGAGGTGTGGGGCGGAGGGCGACCCCTCCACCGGGCAGCGGCCCTCGGCTCGCCGGAGGTCGTCACGGAGCTGGCCGGACGCGTTGCGGACCCGGACGCCCTCGAAAACGGGGCCACGGCCCTGTGGGAAGCCGTCCTGTCCAACAGACCGGACAACGCGCGGGCACTCGCCGCAGCCGGAGCGGATCCCTGGCGGCCCTTGATCGGCGGCTGGTCACCGGGGCGGCTCAGCTTGGCCGGACCGACACCGGACCTGTTCCAGGTGCCTGAGGGCGAGCGCGGTCTGAGCGAGGCGGAACGCGCGGCGGTACAGGAGGCCCGGCGGCTCGTCGCGGCGCTGGGGAACATCCACTACGAGGGCACCGGGCTGGCGTGCGTGGCCGGGATCGACGCCGAGGAAGCGACGAGCCGCCTGGCGGCGACGCCGGCAAGCGACGAGGAAATGGAGGAACTGCTGAGGGATCCGTACGCCTGCGAACTGGACCAGGGCCTGCGGGTCGTCGGCGTGACGACCGTGCCGGGCGGTTGCGTCGTCACCCAGCCGTGGGGCTATGCGCCGTCGATGCCGGGTGTGCTGACCCGGCTGTCCGCCGGCACCGTCTGCTACGGCCTGTACGCCAACGCCAAGAGCGGCAACCAGGGCAGCGTCGCCCGTAACGGGGCCGTCGAAGGCTGGGACCTCTCCCCGGGCGCCGAGCCGGACCAGGGGGACGGCCCCGAGGAAGTGCTGGCCTCGTACCTCTACCAGTACCACGCGGTGGCGTACTCGTGTGCCTTCGCGGGCCTGCGACCGACCGATGCGCGCGCCGTCGTGGGGCCGCCCGACCTGTGGGTCGAGCTACCGCAGCGGGACTACTGGGCCCAGTGACGCCAGGGCCGTCACGAGCAGTCGGCGCCGATGACCCGAGGGGATTCTTGCCCACTGACGCGGGGCGGCCGTTGACAACGTTCCTGCCTTCCAACGATCGCCCGGTCTCCCTGCAAGGCCGGGCGGTCGTCGTTCCGGGACCATGCTCTGCCGGAACGATCTCCTCCCGCCTCCTCGGGGCGATGCGCGACCCCCGCCGTGGCTGTGGCTGGCCCGCCACCGTCCACGCGCGGGGAGGGGCGTCGGCCCTCGGCCGACGCCCCTCCCTTCAGAGATCACGCTTCGGGTTCAGCTGCGCCGGGTCCCGCATCCGGCGCCGTTCCGCCCGGTCTCAGCTGCAACCGCTGGTCGAGCCACAGCCCTCGCAGATGTAGCAGGAGCCCGCCCGCTGCATCTTCGTACCGCAGGAGAAGCACAGCGGAGCGTCGGCGCTGATGCCCAGCTGCATCTCGACCAGCTCGGCCGACGTGTGCGCCTGCTGGGGGGCGGGAACCGCCGCCGGCTGAGGGGTGGCCGCCGGGATCTCCTGCCGGCGCGGGGCGGACTGGGCGAGACCCTCGACGTCCACCTCGTCATCGTCCATGGACTGTTCGTACGAACCGGTCTCCAGGTGACGCTGGCGCTCCTCGGCCGAGTGGATGCCGAGGGCGGAGCGGGTCTCGAAGGGCAGGAAGTCCAGGGCCAGACGGCGGAAGATGTAGTCGACGATCGACTGCGCCATCCGCACATCCGGGTCGTCGGTCATTCCGGCCGGCTCGAAGCGCATGTTCGTGAACTTCGAGACGTACGTCTCCAGCGGTACGCCGTACTGCAGGCCGACCGAGACCGCGATCGAGAACGCGTCCATCATGCCCGCGAGGGTGGAGCCCTGCTTGGACATCTTCAGGAAGACCTCGCCGAGACCGTCGTCCGGGTAGGAGTTGGCGGTCATGTAGCCCTCGGCGCCGCCCACCGTGAAGGAGGTGGTGATGCCGGGACGGCCCTTCGGGAGACGCTTGCGGACGGGCCGGTACTCGACGACCTTCTCGACCGCGGCCCGGATGGTGTCCTCGGCCTTCTCCGTGATCTCCGCCTTCTCCTTCTCCTTGGTCTTCGCGGAGAGGGGCTGGCCGACCTTGCAGTTGTCGCGGTAGATCGCGAGCGCCTTGATGCCCATCTTCCAGGCTTCAAAGTAGATCTCCTCGACCTCTTCGACGGTCGCCGACTCCGGCATGTTGACCGTCTTGGAGAGCGCGCCGGAGATCCACGGCTGGATGGCGGCCATCATGCGGACGTGGCCCATCGCGGAGATGGAGCGCTCGCCCATGGCGCAGTCGAAGACCTCGTATTGCTCGGTCTTCAGCCCCGGCGCGTCGATCACATTGCCGTGCTCGGCGATGTGGGCGACGATCGCCTCGATCTGCTCGGGCTGGTAGCCGAGGCGGCGCAGCGCCTGCGGAACCGTGCCGTTGACGATCTGCATCGAACCGCCGCCGACCAGCTTCTTGAACTTGACCAAGGCGAGGTCGGGCTCCAGGCCGGTGGTGTCGCAGGACATCGCGAGACCGATGGTGCCGGTCGGCGCGATGACGGACGCCTGGGCATTGCGGAAACCGTTCTTCTCACCAAGGCGGAGCACATCCTGCCACGCCTCGGTGGCGGCGGCCCAGATCGGGGTGTCCAGGTCGTCGACGCGGATAGCGGCGGCATTGGCGTCGGAGTGCTGCTTCATGACGCGGTTGTGGGGGGAGGCGTTGCGGGCGTAACCGTCGTAGGGACCGACGACCGCGGCCAGCTCGGCGGAGCGCTTGTACGACCTGCCGGTCATCAGCGAGGTGATGGCGCCGGCCAGGGCCCGGCCGCCGTCGCTGTCGTACGCGTGGCCCGTGGCCATCAGCAGAGCGCCGAGGTTGGCGTAGCCGATGCCCAGCTGACGGAAGGCGCGGGTGTTCTCACCGATCTTCCGGGTCGGGAAGTCCGCGAAGCAGATGGAGATGTCCATCGCCGTGATGACCAGCTCGACGACCTGCGCGAAGCGCTCGACGTCGAAGGACTGGTGGCCCTCGCCGTCGTCCTTGAGGAACTTCATGAGGTTCAGCGAGGCGAGGTTGCAGGACGTGTTGTCCAGGTGCATGTACTCGCTGCACGGGTTCGAGCCGTTGATCCGCCCGGACTCGGGGCAGGTGTGCCAGTGGTTGATGGTGTCGTCGTACTGGATGCCGGGGTCGGCGCAGGCCCAGGCGGCCTCGGCCATCTTGCGGAAGAGGGCCTTGGCGTCGACCTCCTCGATCACGTCACCGGTCATCCGGGCCCGCAGTCCGAACTTCGAGCCCGATTCCACGGCCTTCATGAACTCGTCGTTCACACGGACCGAGTTGTTGGCGTTCTGGTACTGGACGGACGTGATGTCGTCACCGCCCAGGTCCATGTCGAAGCCCGCGTCCCGCAGCGCGCGGATCTTCTCCTCTTCCTTCACCTTGGTCTCGATGAAGCCCTCGATGTCCGGGTGGTCGACGTCGAGGATGACCATCTTGGCGGCACGGCGGGTGGCGCCACCGGACTTGATCGTTCCTGCAGAGGCGTCGGCCCCGCGCATGAAGGAAACCGGCCCGGAGGCATTGCCACCGGAGGAGAGCAGTTCCTTGGAGGAACGGATCCGGGAGAGGTTCAGGCCGGCGCCGGAGCCGCCCTTGAAGATCATGCCCTCTTCCTTGTACCAGTCGAGGATCGACTCCATGGAGTCGTCGACGGACAGGATGAAACATGCCGAGACCTGCTGCGGCTGAGGCGTGCCGACGTTGAACCACACCGGCGAGTTGAAGCTGAAGATCTGGTGCAGGAGGGCGTACGCCAGCTCGTGCTCGAAGATCTCGGCGTCGGCGGGCGAGGCGAAGTACTTGTGGTCCTCCCCGGCCTTCCGGTACGTCTTCACGATCCGGTCGATCAGCTGCTTCAGACCGGTCTCGCGCTGAGGCGTGCCGACGGCCCCCCGGAAGTACTTACTGGTGACGATGTTGACCGCGTTCACCGACCAGAAGTCGGGGAACTCGACGCCACGCTGCTCGAAATTGACCGAGCCGTCGCGCCAATTGGTCATGACGACGTCACGGCGTTCCCAGACCACCTCGTCGTACGGATGCACGCCGGGGGTGGTGTGGATGCGCTCGATACGCAGGCCCTTGCTCGCCTTGGCTCCCTTGGCGCGGGCCCCCCGTGCCGGACCGCTCGTCGTCTCTGTCATGCCGCCTCCCATATACGGGCAAAAACGCCCTGAAGTGCCCAGATCTTCCCGTGGCACGATCTCTGTGTGATGCCGCGGACGCCCCACAGCGCCCGTGACAGATGTGGTTGCCGCCCGACTGCCGACCGGAGATCCGGCCGGGCGGGCCCGCGCCGCCCCTTCGGGGTCGCTCAGTCGGCGGCGGTGGCGGGAACGGGGACCTCTTGGGCCCCGCCGGTCCCGCTCTCTGCGGGCAGCCGTTGCACGCGGAGCTCCGCGATGGCCGCCTCGAAGTCTTCGAGTGAGTCGAATGCCCGATACACGGACGCGAAGCGCAGGTAGGCGACGAGGTCGAGTTCCTGCAGAGGGCCGAGTATGGCCAGACCCACGTCGTGGGTGGTCAGCTCGGCGCTGCCGGTGGCACGCACCGCCTCTTCGACCCGCTGGCCGAGCTGGGCGAGGGCGTCCTCGGTGACCGGCCGCCCCTGGCACGCCTTGCGGACGCCGGAGATGACCTTGGTACGGCTGAAGGGCTCGGTCACACCGCTGCGCTTGATCACCATCAGCGAGGCGGTTTCCACCGTCGTGAAGCGGCGCGCGCAGTCGGGACACTGCCGACGGCGCCGGATCGACGTTCCGTCGTCGGTGGTGCGACTGTCGACGACGCGGCTGTCGGGGTGCCTGCAGAAGGGGCAGTGCATGGTTCCCAACCCTCCCTCATGGCACGACTGAATAGCCCCGACATAGCTGTCGAAGCCCTCCGAAGCAGCCCCAAGCATAGGCGATGACCACGATCCCGAAAGACCGGGGACCACAACTTCTGGGCGGCACTCACAATCCAACCACTAGATCTGGGGTTTGCGCGCGCTTTCGACCCTGAAGCGTGTCGTGGCGCCCGGCTCCGGATCGCGGACGGCGCACGGGCGGTGACGCCATGGAGCCGAGGGCCGGAACGGGTACGGGGACACCGCACCGCACCGCGCCCACGGCGGGTCAACCATGCCAGGGGGGACGGCTACGACAGTACGGGAAACACCCGGTTCCTCGGATTCTCGGGCTCCGGATGCGAGACTGGATCAACGGGACGGTACATGGACCCGGAGGCCACCGGCCCTCGGACGGCCGGGCACCTGCCGCTCCGTACAGAGGTCCGAGCAGTCACCCGGCCACCTCGGCCGGGAGGACCATCCCGTGACGGCCGCCGGCCCGTGCGCCTGTCCCGCGGTTCACCTTGCCGTGGGACCCTCACCGCATACACCCAAACGCATGTCCACGTAAAGCAATCCTTGATTTTTCACTCGAACGTGTGTTTGGCGCAACCTTTCGAAACCAACTACCGTTGTCCAGCCAGGGAGACCATTCGAGAGGGGCCGACGTGACCACCACCGCAGACAGTGCCATCATCACTGCCCAGGACCGCTCCCAGAACCGATTCGAGCCGGGGCACGCCATGAAAGACGCAGCCACGACCCCCGACGGGGCCGAGCCTTCCCGGCCCACGCGGTCGCTGCCCGGACGGCCTCCAGGCATCCGGGCGGACAGCACCGGGCTCACGGATCGGCAGCGGCGCGTCATCGAGGTGATCCGTGACTCCGTGCAGCGCCGGGGGTACCCGCCGTCGATGCGCGAGATCGGCCAGGCCGTGGGGCTGTCCAGCACCTCCTCGGTCGCCCACCAGCTGATGGCGCTCGAGCGCAAGGGCTTCCTGCGCCGCGATCCGCACCGGCCCCGGGCGTACGAGGTGCGCGGTTCCGACCAGCCCAGCACCCAGCCGACCGACACCACCGGCAAGCCCGCTGCCTCGTACGTACCACTGGTCGGCAGGATCGCGGCCGGCGGCCCGATCCTCGCCGAGGAGTCGGTCGAGGACGTCTTCCCCCTCCCCCGGCAGCTGGTCGGCGACGGGGAGCTGTTCGTTCTGAAGGTCGTGGGCGATTCGATGATCGAGGCCGCGATCTGCGACGGCGACTGGGTGACCGTGCGCCGCCAGCCCGTCGCTGAGAACGGGGACATCGTGGCCGCCATGCTGGACGGCGAGGCCACGGTCAAGCGCTTCAAGCGCGAGAACGGGCATGTGTGGCTACTCCCCCACAATGCCGCCTACCAGCCGATCCCCGGCGATGAGGCGACCATCCTCGGCAAGGTCGTCGCGGTGCTCCGGCGGGTGTGACCCACACCGTCGGCCCTGGCCGGCCCCGGGACCCACTGCGCCGGTCCCGGGGCCCTGTCGTATCCGCCCGCCCCGCCAGGGACGGGCAGGCATCCAGCCCGGCAATGCCACACAGCGCCTCCTTGCTCGCGCGCCCGCTTCTCCAGGCCCGAAGCACCGGTCCGAAGAAGCGGGCGATCGTCCGCGCGCCGTCAGCTGCTATGTGCCGTCCGCCTTCGCGGCGGCATCGATCGCGGCCAGTGAGCGGCGCACCTGGTTGCGGTCCGTGGTGTACCAGAAATCCGGCAGCGAGGCCCGCAGATAGCTCCCGTAGCGAGCGTTGGCCAGCCTCGGGTCGAGGACGGCGACCACCCCCCGATCGCCCGTCGCCCGTACCAGCCGCCCCGCGCCCTGGGCCATCAGCAGCGCGGCATGCGTCGCCGCGACCGCCATGAAGCCATTGCCCCCGGCCTCCTCCACCGCTTTCTGCCGGGCACTCATCAGCGGATCGTCGGGCCTCGGGAACGGAATCCGGTCCATCACCACCAGCTGACAGCTGGGACCGGGCACATCCACTCCCTGCCACAGGGAGAGCGTGCCGAAGAGGCAGGTCCCCGGGTCCGCGGCGAAGGCCTTGATCAGCTCACCCAGTGTCTCCTCGCCCTGCAGGAGAATGGGGTTCTCAAGCCTGCCCCGTAGTTCCTCGGCAGCCGCCTGAGCGGCCCTCATGGAGGAGAACAGCCCGAGCGTACGGCCGCCGGACGCCTCCACCAGCTCGGTCAGCTCGTCCATCATGTCGCCCCGCGACCCTTCACGGCCGGGAGTCGACAGATGGCGGGCGACGTACAGAATCCCCTGCTTCGGGTAGTCGAACGGGGAACCGACGTCGAGCCCCTTCCACCGCGGGATGTCGTCACCCTCGGTCCCCTCCGGGGACAGTCCCAGCGAAGCACCCACACCGTTGAAGTCCCCGCCGAGCTTGAGGGTCGCGGACGTCAGCACCACGGAGCGGTCGGTGAACAGCTTCTCCCGCAGCAGCCCCGAGACGGTCATCGGAGCCACCCTCAGCGAGGCGCCGAAGCGGTCGTGGCGCTCGTACCAGACGACGTCGTACTCGGACCCCTGGGTGATGCGTTCCGTCACGTCGTGGATGCTCTCGACGGAGGCCAGCGCCTGCTTGCGTACGGCGTCCTCGTCCTGGACGGACTTGTCGCGGGTGGAGCCGAGGGCCGAGATGACCGTGCGGGAGGCGTCCCGCAGCGCCAGGAGGGCATAGCCGAGGTCCTCGGGGATCTCCTCCAGCCGACCTGGGAGTGCCAGCTCCATGACCCGCTCGAAGGTCTCGGTGGCCGTCTGCAGGGAGTCGGCCGCCTTCTCGTTGACCAGCTTGGCGGCCCGTCGCACCGCGCGGTTGACCTGGCCCGGTGTGAGTTCGCCCGTCGCGGCGCCGGTGACCCGGGAGACCAGCTCATGGGCTTCGTCGATCACCAGGACCTCGTGCGGCGGGAGCACGGGGGCGCCCTCGATCGCGTCGATGGCGAGCAACGCGTGGTTGGTGACGACGACGTCGGAGAGCTTGGCCCGCTCCCTGGCCATCTCGGCGAAGCACTCCGCACCGTACTGACACTTGCTCGCCCCGAGGCACTCACGGGACGAGACCGAGACCTGGGCCCATGCACGGTCCGAGACTCCCGGCGTCAGCGCGTCGCGGTCGCCCGTCTCCGTCTCGTCCGCCCAGTCCCGCATCCGCAGCAGGTCCTGACCGAGTTTGCTCGTCGGCGCCGCGGCCTCGAACGGGTCGAAGAGCCCGTCCTCCTCTTCCTGGGGAACACCCTCGTGCAGCCGGTGCAGGCAGAGATAGTTGGACCGGCCCTTGAGCATGGCGAACTCCGGGCGGCGGCGCAGCAGCGGATGCAGCGACTCGACCGTACGCGGCAGGTCGCGCTCGACCAGCTGGCGCTGAAGGGCCAGGGTCGCCGTCGCGATGACGACTCGCTCTCCGTGCGCCAGCGCCGGCACCAGATAGCCGAGGGACTTTCCGGTGCCTGTACCGGCCTGGACGAGCAGGTGCGATCCGTCGTCGACGGCCTCGGCCACGGCCTCGGCCATGCTGACCTGACCTGGCCGTTCCACCCCGCCGACGGCGGTGACGGCGGCATGGAGAAGTTCGGGGAGGGTTGGCTTCGTCATAGGCCGACAACCCTACGGCTCAGCACTGACAATCCGATCCGATCACGCCAGATCCCCTCACGCCAGCGGATTGCGTACGGTGCCGTGGACGGCCGCGTGCGGGCGCCGGGGCCGGTCGCGGTAACCGTCCAGATGCAGTCGGTTACGGTTCAGACACAGCCGCTCGATGCGCGGAACAAGCAGGTCGAATGTCTCATAACGGCCCTTGAGCTCCGGAAAGCGTGCCTGGTACCGGAGGATCTCGGCCCGTACGAGCGACCAGAACACCACCTCCCGCACCCCGAGCTGCTCCTCGCACAGCGGTGCCAGATAGCGGAACACCCCGATGAAGAGTCCGGAGTGGATGAACTGCGTGAGGAAGGAAGGTTCCTCCGTGAGCAGCACCGCGCGCACGTCGTCGGGCATGGTTCCGTGCTCGGGCAGCGGACGGGCGCTGACGTTGACGTCGTCGACGAAGTCCTTGATCGCGAGGCGCACGGGCACGTCGTTGTCGTCGTAGACGACGATGGCGTTCTCGCCGTGAGGGGAGAACACCGTGCCGTAGCGGTAGAGGAAGTGCAGCAGGGGCGGGAGGACGGCTGCCAGGAGGTGCCGGAGCCAGACGTCGGGCGCCAGACGGGAGCGGCTGACCAGCTCTGCTGTGAAGGCGCGGCCCCCGGGATCGGTGTGCAGCAGCGCCGCGAGGGTCCGGGCCCGCTCCCCGGGGGCGAGACGGGGTTCCAGCGGCTCGCGCCAGATCGCGCCGAGGAGTTCCTTGTACTGGTACGGCACCTCGGGAAGGCGGTCGTACAGCGGGTGCTCGACGGTGACCGACGCGACTTCCCCGAGGAGAATCATCCCGCACTCGTCGCGCAGGAAGGGATCCTCGTCGCGCAGGCCGTGCATCCACGCGGTGACGGCGGGTGCGGCGAGGGTGCGTTCGGTGGGGAGGCCCCGCCACACCAGGGTGTTGAGGATGGAGAGCGGCAGCTTGACGGTGTGCCGGTCGGGGCGGTCCAGGTTGAGGAATGTCCGGATGGACTGCTGTGGCAGGCGCAGATCCCCGTCGGTGGGCAGGGGGACGATGTCGTCGCGGGCGACGGCGGGTGCGAACAGCGGGAGCAGGACCTCGTCCCACTGCCAGGGGTGTACGGGTAGGAGGAGATACCCGTCGGGGTCGAGCCCTTTGGAGCGCAGGGACGCGGAGAAGGACGCGTGTACGGGGGCGCTCAGCTCCCGGGCGTAGAGGTCAGCGGCGGTGGCGAGGGCGGGGACGCCGCGGTAGACGGCGAGGCCGGAGCGGACCGCGATCCAGGGGAGCGCGACCGGTGTGCGGGCCTCGGGTGCCCAGGTGGCGGCGTCCGTGGCGGAGAAGCCGACGCGGCCCTTGTTCAGTACGAGCCAGGGGTGGCCGTTCTGGTGGCCCTCCAGCTCCGCGTAGCCGAGGTCGGCGAGTTCCGCGGCGGTCAGCGCGGTGTGGTCGAGACCGGTGTCGGCGATGAGGGTGACAGTCAGTTCCCTGAGCAGATGGCCGAGGGTGGCGCCGTCGAGGCCGAGGAGCCGGCGGGCGCGGACGACGAAGTCCAGCGGGTCGCCGTAGGGGCGGCCGTCGCGGCGGACGGAGCCGGGGACGACACGCCAGCCGCCATACGCTCCGCGGCGGGCGAGGAAGGCCAGGTAGGTCTCGGCGTCGTCGAGTTCGAGGGTGTAGGTGTGGGCGGCGGATCGGCTGCTGGTACCCGGGGCGGGAGTCCGGTCGGCCCCGGCCGTGCCGCCGGGATCGACGCGGACGGGTTCGATGATCTCCTCGTACGCGAACTCACCGATGATCTTGGCGAGCAGGCGGCCCGCCGCCCGGTCCCAGATCCGGGCGCTCAGGCCGGGCGGCGTGTACAGAGCCGGGATGTGGTGCTCGTCGGAGTCGTGAGGGGGAGGGGATTTCGGCACGGGGACTCCTTGAGTGGAACCGATGCGGGGCGAGCGGTGTATGTAGGGCAGCGGGTGGTTCACAGCACGTTCCGGAGCGTGCGGTCGCGGACCATGAGAGCGGCTCGTCTGCCGGGGAGGTCCAGTTCGGCGGAGAAGCGGTATCCACCGCTCAGGAAGGCGGCGATGGAGGGGGTGTTGCGCAGGTCCGGTTCCGCGATCACGCGTGTGCAGCGCGGGCGCTTGTCGAGTACAAGATCGGCGACGGCTCCGAGCAGGGCGGAGCCGATGCCGCGGCCACGGTCGGCGACGCCGCCGATCAGGAGGTGAATGCCTGTGTCATGGGGGCGGGCGGGGTAGTGGCGTGCCAGGGGATCGAGATCGGCACGGTAGATCTCGAAGTAGCCGAGAGGGGTGCCGTCGAGCAAGCCCAGGCAGGGGACGCTGCGGCCGTCGCCGTCGAGTTGGGCGCGGAGATGGGCGGCGGTGACGGAGTCGGGTCCCGCCAGCTCCCAGAAGGCGGCCACGGCGGGGTCGTTCATCCAGCGGCTGATCAGCGGCAGGTCACGGTCGACGTGTACGGGGACGAGCTGGAAGGCTCCCGCCGCCGTGGGGGTGGGCCCCCATCGGGCGATGTCGTCCAGCAGTGCGCCGTGGGCGGAGCCGCTTCGGGAGGCCGGGGTGCCGGGTGGCTCGGTGTCCCGGAACCGGACGGGGAATTCCTCTGGGAGCCGGAGCTCCAGGGTGTCCTCGGCCTCCGAGGCCACGGTGCCACGGTGGTCCCCGGCATGCCCGGGGGCGGCGCCCTGGGCGCGCGGAGGGACGGAACCGGGTGGAGCGCCGGGGCTCACATCGGTGGGAGGCATGTGCGCACTCCTCTCTCACGGGGTCTGCGGGTGGTGGCTCACACCTGAGGTGACGGGCTGCACCAAGCGGAGGGAAAGGACGGAAGGCGACGGAAGCGAAGGAAGGGAACGAAGCGCGACGGAAGGCGACGGAAGGAATCGGAGGAGGCCGGTTCAGGAGTGGAGGGGGTTGGTGATGGTGACGTAGACGGACTGGGTGTCGACCGGGCCGACGAGTTCGTCGAGGCCGCGCAGCCGGGTGAGAAGGTTGGCCTTGCAGCGCAGGGTGGGTGCTTCCAGGAGCAGGGCGGGGAGCGGGGAGCCCAGGCGCGCCGCGGACGCGAGAAACCGCCGGCAGGCGGCGATGAGTACGCGCTCGTCGGCGAGGCGCTGTGCCCCGAAGGCTCCGATCAGGCCGAGCACGTTGTTGATGCCGAGGTAGTAGGCGAACCGCTCGTCGGTGACCTCGTCGGAGACGAAGGTGTCGCTGAGTGAGCCGATGCCGGGAAGGCGGTGTTCGAGTTCCGCGCGACGGGACTCGCGGAAGTAGTAGCCCTGGTTGTCCCGGTAGCGGCCGCCGGCGGGCCAGCCGTCGGGGTCGAGGAGTACCAGCGTGTTCTGCTGGTGTGCTTCGAGGGCGACGCCCGCGATGGCGTCCAGCCGCAGGACGGGGCGTACAACCTGGTCGAGGTAGCGCAGGAACCACTCGGTGGCGACGGCTCCGATCGGCCGGCCCGTGCGTGCGGCCAGGTGGGTCACGATGTCGGCGAGGCGTGAGTGCATGTCGTCGCGGCCGGGCCAGGGCCGGAGCGCGGTCAGTCCCGCGATGCAGACGGCGTCGTCCCGCGCGCCGAACGGATTGTGGCGCAGGACCACATCGAGTCCGGTCACCGGCTCGGGGGCGCCGCCCTCGGCCGTCCCGTCGCCGGCGGGGTTGTCGACGGCGAGCCAGGCGGGGTCGCGGACGATGTCGAAGCCGGGGTGGGCCGCGCGCCACTGTTCGGCGAGGCCGGTCCGCAGCAGGCGGTGGACCTCGACACCGCGGTGGAGTTCCTTGCGGAGGTTCTCACGACGGGAGTTGGTGATGCGTACACCGAGGGAGAGTTTGAGCATGGCGGGTGCGCCCGGGCGGTGCACGGTCCGGACGGAGGAGGTGGGATACCAGAGGTCACCGTGCGGACCGAGGTCGTGGAGCAGCCCCGCGTCGAGGAGGGACGCGACGGCGGGCCGGTGCCGCAGCTCTCGGGCCTGCCAGGGGTGCAGGGGAAGGGCGACGGTACGGGCGGGGCACGGAAGGTCCCCGGCGAGCCGGGCGGTGAGCTGCTCGGCGGGCAGGACTCGGCCCTGTTCGGTCCAGGCCGACTCGGTGGCCAGGACGGACCGGTCGACCGCCATCCAGTGCAGGGGGAAGGAGCCGTACAACTCCGGGGCGTAGCGCCGGGCCTCGGACTCGGAGAGCCCTTCGCGGCTCTTGGGCGTGGGATGCAGGGGGTGGCCGAGCAGGAGGGACTGCTCGGCGGTGAGAAAGAGGTCCGCCTCGGGCGAGGGTCCGGGATGGGTACGGCGTTCGGCGATGAAGGCGGCCGTATGACGTACGGAGTCGGCGACCCGGCCGACGAGGTCGGTTCCCGCGCTCTGTCCGGCCTCCCGGCTGATGAGGGCCGCGACCGTCACGGCATCGGCGGCGGGTGCGTCGCGCAGCGCCTCCTCCAGTACCGGTGCGCCGAAGCGGTGCCAGCCGCCGGTCGACCAGTAGCGGACGGGGACGAGCAGCGCCGTGCCGCTGGTGTGCAGCGGGATGCGGAGGGTCGGCCCGTAGGGCCGGTCGATGCCGTTCTCCCGCACCCAGCAGCGCAGCAGGTTCTCGACGGCTGCCGCGTCCGCGGCACGGTGGGGGTCCGGATGGTCGAGAAGCTCGCCCGCCGGGGCTTGCGAGCCCGGGATCGCCATGGGGGGGCGCTGTTCACCGTGGGTCCCCGTGTGCTGGCGCGGCACCGTCGGCGCACCGGCCGTAGCGGGGCCGTGGGTCTGGCCCTGGCTTCGGTCGTGGGCCGCCGGGCTGTGGGCGCCGACGGCCCGGGACGCGTCGGGTGCGGGGGTGGGGGTGGCGTTCACGGAGAGCTTCCTTGTTGTGTGTGGATCACGGAGGGGCCGGCTGCTGTCATCGCCGCTTCGGCCCCGCCGGGCGTAAGGGGTGATCGGATCAGCCGCGCCGGACGCGTCCGGCGCGACGATGGCTCCGGCCGCGCCGGGCCCGTCAGCGCTTCGGCCGGGTGGAGCGTTCGGCCGCGGCCAGAGCGTCGGCGAAGCGGTCGAGGACGGCCGCGGCCTGTTCATCGGTGAGCGTGAGAGGCGGAAGGAGGCGTACGACAGCGGAGTGGCGTCCGCCGAGTTCGACGATCAGCCCGCGGTCCAGGCACTCCTGCCGGACGGCGGAGGCCAGCTGGGGCGCGGGCGGCGGGATCGGAGGATCGGCCGGTTCGGCGAAGGGATCGACGAGTTCGACGCCGAGCATGAGGCCCCGGCCCCGTACGTCGCCGACGACGGGGTGTGCCGCTGCCAGTGCCCGCAGTTGGCCCAGCATCCTGGCGCCGAGGGTCGCGGCGCGTGCGGCGAGCCCCTGAGTGCGTACGAAGGCGAGAGTGGCGGCACCGGCCGCCATGGCGAGCTGGTTCCCGCGGAAGGTGCCGGCGTGGGCACCGGGCTGCCAGGCGTCGAGTTCGGACCTGTAGACGATCACCGCGAGGGGAAGGGAGCCGCCGATCGCCTTGGACAGCACCATCACATCGGGCACGATCCCGCTCTGTTCCACGGCCCAGAAGGTGCCGGTGCGTCCGACCCCGGTCTGCACCTCGTCGGCGATCAGGGGGATCGCGCGGTCGGCGGTGATCCGCCGCATCCGGCGCAGCCAGGTGTCGGGGGCCGGGAAGACGCCGCCCTCCCCCTGCACCGGTTCGAGGATCATCCCGGCCGGCGCGGGGACCCCGCTCTTTGGGTCGTCCAGGAGGTTCTCGGTCCAGCGCGCACCCAGTTCGGCACCGCGCTCGCCGCCCACGCCGAACGGGCAGCGGTAGTCCTGCGGGAACGGCAGCCGGGTCACACGGACGTCGGTGGCGCCGCCCGAGGCGTCGAGGGCGCCCGCCGTCATGCCGTGGTACGCGCCGGTGAAGGCGAGGAGCCCACGGCGCCCGGTCGCCGTGCGGACGAGCTTGAGCGCCGCTTCGACGGCGTCGGTGCCCGCCGGTCCGCAGAACTGGATCCGTGCGTCATCGGCGAAGGCCGGGGGCAGGGTGGCGTACAGCTCGGTCGTGAAGGCGTCCTTCACCGGAGTGGCCAGGTCCAGGACGTGCAGGGGTGCCCCGGAGTCGACGACTTTTCTGATCGCTTCGAGCACCACCGGGTGGTTGTGTCCGAGGGCGAGCGTCCCCGCGCCGGAGAGACAGTCCAGATACCGGCGTCCGTCGGCGCCCTCGATCGTGAGCCCCTTCGCCCGTACGGGAACGATGGGCAGCGCGCGGGCGTAGGTCCGGGCGGCGGACTCGCGCAGCGACTGGCGCAGCAGGATCCCCTCATGCGTGGACGGCGGCGCGGGAGCAGGTTCGGTCACGGCCACGGCTGTTGGACCTCCAGCGGTAACTGTTGCGCTGTAACAGGTGCGTCGCACATCGGTACGGCGTCCCCCAAGCCGCCCTCCCGGGCTGCACGCTGTCTCTGCGACTCCCGTATCCCCGTACCTACCAACGACGGTGGACGCCGGGGATCACGGGCGCGGAAAAGATCGTTCCCGGCGGCGGAGCCGTGGCTGCCGCGGAACCGACGAGCCGCCGGGAACCGTCCCCATCAGCACCGGAACAGTGGGGGGCCTCGTCCGGGAAGTGCTCGGGCTTGTAGGGTTCCCGGCGGTTCCGGCAGTTGCGCGGTCAACCAGTGCGGTTCCACCGTTCAGAAGCTCAGAAGCACCGATGTCCCAGGGGGATCACGACATGCGACCCATTCGCCCAATGCTGGCGGCGGCTTCCATGGCCGCTGTACTCGCGCTGACGGCCACCGCCTGCGGTCCGAGCGAGGACAACGCGGGCGACAAGCCGAGCGCCCCCGCGAGCCTGCCCACCGACGGCGGGATCACGATCCCGGACGACATCAAGGACAGGCTCAAGGAGCACGGGATCGATCTGGACAAGTGGCGCAACGGCGAGTGGAAGAACTGGGACCGGGAGAAGTGGCTCCGCGAGGCCACGGACTACATCAACCCGATCATCGAGGGCCTGTGGGACCCGGACCGGATGCGGGACGCCGAGAAGCCCCCGGAGCAGCCGGTCGACAACGACATATCCGGTGACGAGGCTGTCACCGACCCGACGCCCGCCGCTGTCGAGGCACAGCCGGTGAAGGCTCCGTACCGGACGAACGCCCCGGCGGCGGGGAAGGTCTTCTTCGACGGCCCCCAGGGCTCGATGGTCTGTTCGGCAACCGTCGTCCAGGACCCGGCCAACCCGGGCAAGTCCAACATGGTGTGGACGGCGGGCCACTGCGTCCACGCGGGCAAGAAGGGCGGCTGGTACCGCAACATCGCCTTTGTTCCCTCGTACAACGACACCGCCAGGCCCACCGCGCAGTTGGAGGGCGCGCCCAAGGAGGAGATCGCTCCGCACGGCGTGTGGTGGGGCGACTGGGCACAGACGTCGGACCAGTGGATCAACCAGGGTGCGCCGACCGGTGGCCAGGGCGCTCCCTATGACTTCGCCGTGATCCATGTCACTCCCGAGAAGGGCGGTTCGGGCAAGTCACTGGAGGAGACGGTCGGTTCGGCGCTCCCGGTGGACTTCAACGCCCCGGCGGCACCGGAGATCGACAGCATGAGCGCGACCGGCTACCCGGCCGCGCCGCCGTTCGACGGCCAGCGGATGTTCCAGTGCGGGGACAAGCCCGGACGCCTCTCCGTCACGGCCGATCAGCCGACGATGTACCGCATCGGCTGCACCATGACCGGCGGATCGTCCGGCGGCGGCTGGGTGGCCAAGGGCCAGGACGGCAAGCCCGCCCTGGTGTCCAACACCTCGATCGGCCCGGTCTCCGCCGGCTGGCTCGCCGGACCGCGCCTCGGCCCGGAGGCCAAGGGCATCTACGACGCCGTCAGCAAGAAGTTCGCGGGCCGGTAGCCCGCCGGGCGGTTCACCGGGCACCTTCCTTCGGGTCCCGTGCAGGACGCCTCGGGGCGGACCGGCACGGGACCCGGACATGCGCGAGGTCCACCCAGCGATCGGGGCGGGGCAGGCGCCCCCGGCAGATGTCCCGGCACAGCACAGCGCCCGCCCCTCACCTGGAGGAACGGACGCAGTGGTGTCGTTCGGAACCGCGCCGGGCACGGAAGGAAACCCGTCACCCGGCGCGGTTCGCGCATTCAGTACCCGCCGTACGGACCCGTCAGCCGGCCACCGGAAGATACGGCGCCAGCGCGGCGGCCAGCTCAGAATGGACACGCGCCTTGAGCAGGGTGCCCTCCGTGGTGTGTTCTTCGGAGAGAACCTCGCCGTCGGCATGCACCCGCGAGACCAGTCCGCCCTGGGTGTACGGAACGAGAGCCTCGATCTCGACCTCGGGCCGGGGCAGTTCGACATCGATGAGCGCGAGCAGTTCGTCGATGCCCTGGCCGGTCCGCGCCGATACCGCGATCGCGTGCCGCTCGATGCGCAGCAGCCGCTGGAGCACCACAGGGTCGGCCGCGTCCGCCTTGTTGATCACCACGATCTCGGGCACGTTCACCGCGCCCACATCGCGGATGACCTCGCGCACGGCGGCCAGCTGCTCTTCCGGCGCGGGATGGGCACCGTCCACGACATGCAGGATCAGATCGGAGTCCCCGACCTCCTCCATGGTGGAGCGGAACGCCTCGACCAGGTGGTGCGGCAGATGCCGCACGAACCCGACGGTGTCGGCCAGGGTGTAGAGACGGCCGCTCGGCGTCTCGGCCCGGCGGACGGTCGGGTCCAGGGTGGCGAACAGCGCGTTCTCCACAAGGACTCCGGCGCCGGTCAGGCGGTTGAGGAGCGAGGACTTTCCGGCGTTGGTGTACCCGGCGATCGCGACCGACGGCACCTTGTTGCGCCGGCGCTCCTGCCGTTTGATCTCACGGCCGGTCTTCATCTCCGCGATCTCCCGGCGCATCTTCGCCATCTTCTCGCGGATCCGCCGCCGGTCCGTCTCGATCTTGGTCTCACCGGGTCCTCGGGTGGCCATCCCGCCACTGCCGCCGCCACCCATCTGCCGGGACAGCGACTGGCCCCAGCCGCGCAGCCTCGGCAGCATGTACTGCATCTGCGCGAGTGCGACCTGCGCCTTGCCCTCTCGGGACTTGGCGTGCTGGGCGAAGATGTCGAGGATCAGGGCGGTGCGGTCGACCACCTTGACCTTGACGACGTCCTCAAGGTGGATCAGCTGGCCGGGGCTCAGCTCTCCGTCGCACACGACGGTGTCGGCGCCGGATTCGAGGACGATGTCCCGCAGCTCCTGCGCCTTGCCCGAACCGATGTAGGTGGCCGGGTCCGGCTTGTCACGGCGCTGGATGACGCCGTCGAGCACCAGCGCGCCCGCCGTCTCGGCGAGGGCCGCGAGCTCCGCGAGGGAATTCTCCGCGTCCTGCGCCGTCCCCGAGGTCCAAACGCCGACCAGCACCACACGCTCCAGGCGCAGCTGTCGGTACTCGACCTCGGTGACGTCCTCGAGCTCGGTGGAGAGGCCCGCCACGCGCCGCAGCGCGGCACGCTCGGAGCGGTCGAACTGATCGCCGTCCCGCTCTCCGTCGATCTCGTTGCTCCAGGCGACGTCCTCTTCCATCAGGGCATCGGCCCGAAGGCTCTCGGTGCGCGTCTCGGCGAAGCTCTGCTTGTCGAAGCTCTGCTCGTCCTGGGAAGGGGATGAAGAGGAGGTCATTGGATCCTTACGTCGATGGGAGATCTGCACTGCCGGTCGCGCCGGAGGAAGCAGCCTCCGGAACGGCCTTCTTCCGTCACAACGTGTGACGGTCCGGAATGATTCCCGTATCGCGTGCGCGATGCTGTCGCACCTCGTACGAGGCGGAAACCCGGCACCGGACTGCATCGCCCGACATCTCGATGGTCGCACGGTGCCGCCGGGGCCGTCATCCCGGTTTACGAGGCCGGGGACGTCCGCCCGCCGCGCTCCGCGGCCCCCGCTCCACCGGCCTTCGGCACCTCGGCCCACCGGCCCTTGCGGACCTCGTCCTGCAGCCGCCCCGGAGCCTTGGCCCCGGCTCTCGGGGCGGTGCTCCGCCAGTCCGGATGGCCGGGCATCGGCGGCGTGCGCTCCTCGTACAGCCACGCCCGGAGGAAGGCCGTGAGGTCGCGTCCCGCGATCCGGGAGGCGAGTCGTGTGAAGTCCGCCGTGCTCGCCGTCCCGTCGCGGTACTCCCGCACCCAGGCCCGCTGCAACCGGTCGAACGCTTCCGTTCCGATCGTCTGCCGCAGCGCGTACAGGACGAGCGCGGAGCCGTCGTACACCACCGGCCGGAAGAGGCTGATCTTCTGCCCCGGCGCCGGGGGCTTCGGGGCCGCGGGCGGGCCGCCGTCGGCTCGCCACTGGTCGGAGCGCCGGTACGCCTCACGCATCCGCCACTGAAGGGTGTAGCCGTCGTTCTCCTCGGCGTGGAGGGCCTCGTACCAGGTGGCGTGTCCCTCGTTCAGCCACAGATCCGACCAGGAACGGGGGGAGACGCTGTTGCCGAACCACTGGTGGGCCAGCTCGTGGACCATGATCGAGTCGACGTACCACTCGGGGAGGGACGCACTGGTGAAGAGGGGGCGCTCGAACAGGGACAGGGTCTGCGTCTCCAGCTCGAAACCGGTACGGGCGTCGGCGACGAGCACTCCGTACGTCTCGAACGGGTAGCGGCCCACCTTCCGCTCCAGCCACTCCAGCTGGGCCGGTGTCTTCCTCAGCCAGGGTTCCAGCAAGGCGGTGTCCTCGGCCGGGACCACATCGCGCACGGGGAGCCCGCGGGGGCCCTCGCGGGTGAGGACGGCGGAGCGGCCGATGGAGACCTGGGCGAGTTCGGTGGCCATGGGGTGACGGGTGCGGTACGCCCAGGTGGTGGTCGCACCGTTCCGCTTCCGCCACTTCCGTACGCCGTTGGCCACGGCGGTCAGCTCGCTGGGGGCGGTGATACGGAAGGTGAAGTACGCCTTGTCCGCGGGGTGGTCGTTGGACGGGAAGACCCGGTGAGCGGCGTCGGCCTGGTTCGCCATGGCGAGCCCGTCACCGGTCCGCAGCCAGCCGCCGGCTTCGTTCGTGCCCCGGGGGTCGCTGGTGTGCTCGACGGTGATGCGCGCGCGTGAGCCGCGCGGGAGGGTGATGACCGGCCGCACCACCAGATCCTCCCCCGCGGTCGCGAAGCCGGCGCGGATTCCGTTCACCCTGACCGTGCGTACCGTGCCGTGGGTGAAGTCCAGGTTGATCCGTTCCAGCCGTTCGGTCAGGCGCGCGTCGATCGTGGTCACGGCGTCCAGGGGCGTGGTGTTGCTGCCGTGGTAGGTGAGGTCGATGTCGTAGGCCAGGACGTCGTATCCGGGATTGCCGAGCTGGGGGAAGAGCGGGTCGCCGATGCCGAGTGCGGTCGGTGCGGGCGGCGGCGGGGCCGCGGCGACGAGGACGGCGGACGCGAGAGCGAGCAGGGCCGCGCGCAGCGGACGCCGTCGCCCACCGCGACGCGCGGGGAGAGGCGGCTGAGAGCCCTGCGGGGGCTCGGGCCGTGTGCGCGAGACGGAGGGAGCGGGGGGTTCGGGCAGCATGCACTACCGCTATCAGCGCGCCACGGCGCCGGACCCGGCGGCGCGCGCCGTACCACCCGAACGAGGTCAGCCGGTGGCCGCTGGATGCTGGGTGCGGCTGACGTCGTACACCCCCGGCACATCGCGCATGGCACGCATCAGCGAGGGAAGCCCGGCCGCGTCCGGGAGTTGCAGGGTGTACGTGTGCCGTACGCGCTGTTCGCTGGGCGGTTCGACGGTGGCCGAGACGACGGCCGCGCCCTTGGCGGCGATGGCCTCGGTGAGATCGGCGAGCAGTCTGGGACGGCCGAACGACTCGGCGACCAGGGTCACCCGGCAGCCGGCGGCGTCCCCCCAGCGCACCGGGACCGGCTCGCGTTCAAGGGACTTCATCCGGGAGGCGGCGGGGCACTCCTCGCGGTGCACGGTCACCACGCCGCCGCGTACCGCGAAGCCGGTGACCGGGTCGGGCGGCACGGGCGTACAGCACCCGGCGAGCCGTACGGTCGCGTCGGGCACGTCGACGACGGCGTTGGCGGTGCTGGGACGACCGGCGGCGACGGGGGCGGGCCTGCGGCGCGTCACCGCCGGCACGTCCTCCCCCGCCGGGTTGGCGTCGAGCCACGCCGTGATGGCGATGCGCGCGGCGGGCGTACGGGCGTGGTCGAGCCAGTCGGGCGACGGCCCGGAGACGGTGCCGGGGTTGCCCTGCGAGCCCTCGCCGTCAAACGGGGGCCGGGCCTCGTGGGCGCCGCTGCGGTTGCCGGAGGCGTGCCGGGGGCTCTCGTTCCGGGGGCCGGGGCCCTCGTGGGTGGTCCGCGCGTCGTTCGCGAGCAGCAGATGGACGGTGTCGCCGTCCTTGAGGACGGTGCTCAGCGTCGCCAGGCGGCCGTTGACACGGGCGCCGATGCAGGCGTGGGCCAGTTCGCCGTACTGCGCGTAGGCGGCGTCGACACAGCTCGCGCCGGCGGGCAGCCCGAGCATCCGGCCGTCGGCGCGGAAGACGGTGATCTCGCGGTCCTGTGCGAGATCGGCGCGCAGCGACGTCCAGAAGGTGTCGGAGTCGGGGGTGGACTCCTGCCACTCCAGCAGGCGGGAGAGCCAGCCGGGCCGTGTCGGGTCGGCGCGTTCGCCGTCGGCGGGCTCGGCCCCGGCGCCTTCCGCGGGCGGGTACGGATTGCCGAGCGCGATCACTCCGGCCTCGGCGACCTTGTGCATCTGGTGGGTCCGGATGAGGACCTCGGCGACCGCGCCGTCCGGCCCGGCGACGGCGGTGTGCAGCGACTGGTACAGATTGAACTTGGGTGCGGCGATGAAGTCCTTGAACTCGGAGATCACCGGTGTGAAGCAGGTGTGCAGCTCGCCGAGCACCCCGTAGCAGTCGGCGTCCTCGCCGACCAGGACGAGCAGCCGCCCGAAGTCGGTGCCGCGCAGTTCGCCGCGCTTTTGGCTGACGCGGTGCACGGAGACGAAGTGCCGGGGCCTGATCAGGACTTCGGCGGTGATTCGGGCGTCCCTCAGCACCGCCCGGAAGCGTTCGGCCGTGGAGTCGAGCGCGGCGTCCGCCGTGGTGTTCCCGGCGATCAGGGCGCGGGTGCGCTCGTACTCCTCGGGATGGAGGATCGCGAAGACGAGGTCCTCCAGCTCGGTCTTGAGCGCCTGTACGCCGAGCCGTTCGGCGAGCGGAATGAGGACCTCGCGGGTGACCTTGGCGATACGGACCTGTTTCTCGGGGCGCATCACCCCGAGGGTGCGCATGTTGTGCAGCCGGTCGGCGAGCTTGATGGACATCACACGGACGTCGTTGCCGGTGGCGACGAGCATCTTGCGGAAGGTCTCGGGCTCGGCCGCCGCGCCGTAGTCGACCTTCTCCAGCTTGGTGACCCCGTCGACCAGATACGCGACTTCGGCCCCGAACTCGGTCTTGACCTGTTCGAGCGTCACTTCGGTGTCCTCGACGGTGTCGTGGAGGAGTGACGCGGTCAGGGTCGTGGTCTCCGCGCCCAGTTCGGCGAGGATCAGGGTCACGGCGAGCGGGTGGGTGATGTACGGCTCGCCGCTCTTGCGGAACTGCCCCCGATGGGACGTCTCCGCGAGGACGTACGCCTTGTGCAGGGTCGCGAGATCCGCGTCGGGGTGGTGCGCCCGGTGGACGTCGGCGACATGTCCGATCGCGTCGGGGAGACGGTCCCGGCCTGCCGGGCCGAGGAGCGCGGCGCGGCCCAGCCTGCGGAGGTCGATCCTGGGACGGCCGCGTCTGCGGCTGTGGGCACCAGGGTTGGCGGCCTCTGCACTCATGGGGCACCTCCGGGCGGCATTCGACCGGCGGTGGGAAGAGCAGGTGTGCCCTCCGGGCCGGTGCTTGATGCTACCGAGCCCACCACGTGGAGCAGTCCGGCTCTCGCCGAGCGTGAACCGGATCACCCATTCGAGCGAAGCTCTATCCGGTGGCGGTTCCGGAGTGCGCGAGAAGGGCAGGCGCGAGGTGACCCTCCGCGACGATGACCGCCGGTCCCGTCATCTCGATCCCGCCGTCGGGCCGTTCCGTGATCACCAGCCGTCCGCCGGGCAGATCCACGGTGTACGTGACGGGGGTGCCGGTCGCCGAGGGGTCGGTACCGTCCCTGCGGGCCGCGGCGACGGCCACGGCACACGCGCCCGTGCCGCAGGAGCGCGTCTCGCCCGAGCCCCTTTCGTGGACCCGCATGGCGACATGGCGCTCGCCGCGGTCGACGACGAACTCGATGTTGACTCCGTCCGGGTAGACGGCCGTCGGGGTGAAGGAGGGCTCGGAGCGCAGATCGCCCGCGTGGTCCAGGTCGTCGACGAACACGACCGCGTGCGGGTTGCCCATGCCGACATTGCGCGCGGGCCAGGCGCGGCCGTCCACGGTGACGGTGACGCTCTCCCCGGGGAGGGTGGCGCGGCCCATGAAGACGGTGATGTCGCCGTCCTCCTCAGGCGTCGCGCTCTTCGCCAGGTGCACCTTCTTCACGCCGCCGCGGGTGGCCACGGCCAGATCACCGGCCCCGGTGTGGCCCGCGCGCTGGAGGTAGCGGGCGAAGACGCGGACGCCGTTGCCGCACATCTCGGCGATCGATCCGTCCGCGTTCCGGTAGTCCATGAACCACTCGGCCTCGTCCGCCATGGCCCGGGCCTCCGGGTGCGCCGCGGACCGGACGACATGCAGCAGACCGTCGCCGCCGATGCCCGCGCGCCGGTCGCAGAGCCGGGCGACGGCGGAGGCGGACAGGTCCAGGCCGTTGTCGGGGTCGGGGACGATCACGAAGTCGTTCTCGGTGCCGTGGCCCTTGAGGAAGGCGACGGCACCGGTCGACGCGGTCGGTGAGGACTGTGCGGTGGTCACGTCGTCCATCGTACGAGGAGGGTCCGACAGCGGCCCCCGCACCGCGACGGGGACCGCGGGTGGCCGACCGGCCGACGGCGCCCTGTGCCGGGGGGTGACGGGGCATCCGGCGAAGGAACGCACGGGCGGGTGCGGGACGTCAGCGGAGGCGGGCCACGCGCCAGACGGCCAGGGCGACGATCAGGAGGCCCACCCCGACGTAGAGGGCGAGAACACGCCAGTCCGGACGCTCCCCGGAGCCGCGTGCCGGCAGGCCCGGCCAGGTGTGGCCCACGCGGCGGGCGGCCATCACGCCCCAGCCGGCGGCACAGCAGCTGATCAGCAGGCCCAGCATGGCGACGACGGCGCCGCCGTCACCCGTACCGAAGGCGAGGGGGAATGCGAACATCAGGGAACCGACCGCGGCGAGCGTCACAATGGGCGCGAGCTGCCAGATCCGCAGCCTGCGGGCGGGACGCAGCTCGACCTCGACCTCGTCCGTCAGCAGGTCCTGGTCGTCCGGGCCGTCCGGGCTCAGACGGGCCAGACCGTCCACGGCGTCCCGTGGCTGCTGCTCGGTGTCGTGAGGGCCGGCCTCCATCGCCACGCGCCCTCCCAACTCGGACTCCACGTCGATCGATGCTCGATGATGGCACGGTCGGGGGCGCCTGATTGACGGGCATGGCGTCCCGATGCCATCACGTGATCAGGCTGTAACCGCTCGTTCGATCAACGTCAGCGCCAGTCGCGGAAGTTCCCCGCGGTCCGCGACCGCCCCACTCAACCAATGCACCCGCGGATCGCGTCTGAACCACGAATCCTGACGGCGCGCGAAGCGCTTGGTGGCACGGACGGTCTCGTCGCGCGCCTCCTGCTCGGTGCACTCCCCCGCGAGCGCTGTGAGGACCTGCTGGTAGCCGAGGGCGCGTGATGCCGTACGCCCCTCGCGCAACCCCCGCGCCTCCAGGGCACGCACTTCGTCGACGAGCCCCGCCTCCCACATCCGGTCGACACGCCGGGCGATGCGCTCGTCGAGCTCGGGGCGGGCGACATCGACGCCGATCTGGACCGTGTCGTAGACGGCGTCGTGGCCGGGGAGATTGGCGGTGAAGGGCTTGCCGGTGATCTCGATCACTTCCAGCGCCCGGACGATCCGGCGCCCGTTGCCGGGCAGGATCGCGCGGCCGGCCTCGGGGTCGGCCGCTGTGAGGCGCGCGTGCAGAGCCCCCGAGCCTTCGGTGACGAGTTCCGCCTCCAGCCGGGCGCGGACGGCGGGGTCGGTGCCGGGGAATTCGAGGGCGTCGATGGCGCCGCGTACGTAGAGCCCCGAGCCGCCGACGAGGACCGGTGTACGGCCTTCGGCGAGGAGCCGGTCGATCTCGGCCCGGGCGAGTCTCTGGTACTCGGCGACGCTGGCCGTCTCCGTGACGTCCCAGATGTCGAGGAGGTGGTGCGGGACGCCACCTCGCTCCCCGGGCGTCAGCTTGGCGGTGCCGATGTCCATCCCCCGGTACAGCTGCATGGAGTCGGCGTTGACGACTTCACCGCCCAGCTGCTGGGCGAGGAAGACACCCAGATCGGACTTTCCGGCCGCTGTGGGGCCGACGACGGCGATGACCCGCGGAGCGGGAGCTGCACTTCTCACCGTCCCAGTCTCCCAAACCCCCGGAGGTGTCCCCGAACGAGCGAGGTGACGGCGGAGCGGGGGCTTCGTTGCCTGTTCCGAGGTTTCGCGCGCCGGTTTCGGACCGGCGTTCCCGGGGAGACGCAACAGGGCGCACCGGGCGGCGCGGAACTTCGGCCGCACGAGTACGCTATGGAGTAAATATGGGCGTTTTCTCATGGTTCAGCCGTAAGTCCCGGGCGACGGTCGAGGCATCGGCCGACACCGGAAGCGGCGAAACGGCCGCGGCTCCCGAGGCCACGGAGGCCGAGGGTGTCGTGGCCGCGGTCGCCGAGGGCGTGGAGATTCCCCGGCAGCAGTCGGCCGGGGACGCCGCGGACAGCGAGACCGGAGAGGGCGCCCGAAAGTAGTAGGTACGGGTGGCAGCCGCCGGTTGCCGCCGTCGCCACGAGGGAAGGTGGCCCATGGGTCTCATGGACACGCTGAAGGCCAAGCTCGCCCCGGCCAAGGACAAGGTCTCCGACCTCGCGCAGCAGCACGGGGGCAAGATCGAGAGCGGTCTGGACAAGGCAGCGAAGGCGGTCGACTCGCGGACCAAGGGCAAGTACAGCGGGAAGATCGAGTCCGGTACCGGCAAGGCCAAGGAGGCACTGGACCGCATCGCCCACAAGGACGACGGCGGCACCCCGCCGCCTCCCGCCTCGCCGCCTCCCGCCGCCTGAGCGGAGCCGCGGCACAGCGCCGGACGGCCACGGAACACCTGGTTCCGTGGCCGTCCGGCGTATGCGGCCCGGTACCGGTCCCGGGCCCGCCCGGTCCACCCCGAAGTCGTGCCCGGCGTATTCCGCCGAGGCGGCGGGTTCCGTGAGCACGGCAGCCGCTGTGGCCGTGGCGGCTGGGGTCTTTGGTTTGGGATCGGGCCGGGTGGGGAGAGCCCCCACCCCGGCCCAAGGGCCGTGGGGGCCATCAGCAACCGACGACAACGCAGCAGGACGCCCATGCCCGCAGGGCTACGGGGACACGTGCGGTGCCAGGGCACGCAAGCCCGGCGGGATCCGGACGGGAGGCCCTAGGACCAGGCGGCCACGAAGTAGCCGACGCCGTAAGGAGCGCCCTCGTAGAGAAGACGGCCGGTGAGCCCCGCGCCCTCGGCGGCCCCGGCCAGCACCTGCCAGGGGGCCCGGCCCGCTGCCTTCAGTTCGTCCGCCGGCGACACATCAAGGCCCGCGAGTGTTCCGATGTCGGCGTTCCCCAGGGCTCGGGCCGCCAGCGCGTCGAAGCCCGCGGCGCGCTCGTCCAGGTAGCCCGGGGCCTTGAATGTGCGGCAGGCGCTGCCGTCGCCCATGGCGAGCAGCGCCACCCGGTCGGCCCGCCCGGCGATCTCCCGGCCCGTTTCCCGGCAGAGCGCGGGCGCGAGCGATTCGGCGATCCCCAGGCCCTCCGCCGGGGAGCCCCAGCGGCCGCGGTCGAGCAGCCACGCCCCGACGGCGAGGGACGGCGGCAGCTGCCGTTCCGTGCGCCCCCCGGCCCCGAGGCGTACCTCCAGATCGACGCCGAACCCCCGGAACGAACCCGTCGCTCCGGCCGGGTGCGCGCCGCGCTCCTTCTGCCCGGCGGGCCCGACCACGACGAGCAGATCGGGCCGTGCGGCGGCGAGCACCGCGAGCGCGTCGGAGCATGCGGTCCGCGCCGCGTCGAGTTCGGGCGCGGCACCTGCTGCGACCTCGGGCACGAGCAGAGGCGGACAGGGGCACACGGCGGCGGCGACAAGCATGATCGTCACCCTAATGCGTGATCGGCGGCCCGACGCGGATGCGACGGCCCGGGGAAGGGAACGGGGGACGGCAGGCGGAATGCTGACGGTGGGCTTACGGACCACAGCCGGGACCCGCGCGGGAGGCGGGACCCGGCGGTCCGGGCCACGACCGCGTCCGCGGCCGATCCTGGACCGGGATCGCCCGCGGAAGGCCCCGGTGAACCGTCAGTCGCAGCCGCAGCCGGGAGTGGTCGTGGCGGGCAGCGGAGCCGGGACGCCGATCTTCGGCAGACCCAGCAGGACTCCGGTGGGCTTAGCGGCCTCCGCCGCGTTCCGCTTCTCCCAGGCATCGCCCGCGCGGGTTCGGCGTACCGACGTCGTCGTGCCCTCCGCCAGCAGATGGTGCGGCGCCGCGTAGGTGATCTCGACGGTCACCACGTCGCCCGGCCGCACCTCGTCGGCCGGCTTGGTGAAGTGGACCAGGCGGTTGTCGGGCGCGCGGCCGGACAGACGGTGGGTGGTGCCGTCCTTGCGGCCCTCGCCCTCGGCGACCATGACTTCCAGGGTGCGGCCGACCTGCTTCTTGTTCTCGTCCCAGGAGATCTCCTCCTGGAGGGCGACCAGCCGCTCGTAACGCGCCTGTACGACCTCCTTCGGGATCTGGCCCTCCATGGTCGCGGCCGGGGTGCCGGGGCGCTTGGAGTACTGGAACGTGAAGGCGTTCGCGAAGCGGGCCTCACGGACCGTGTGCATCGTCTGCTCGAAGTCCTCCTCGGTCTCGCCGGGGAAGCCCACGATGACGTCGGTCGAGATCGCGGCGTGCGGGATCGCGGCGCGCACCTTCCGGATGATTCCGAGGAATCGCTCCTGGCGGTAGGAACGGCGCATCGCCTTCAGGACGGTGTCCGAACCTGACTGGAGCGGCATGTGCAGCTGGGGCATCACATTCGGCGTCTCGGCCATCGCGGCGATGACGTCGTCGGTGAAGTCGCGGGGGTGCGGGGAGGTGAAGCGGACGCGCTCCAGACCGTCGATCCGCCCGCAGGCCCGCAGCAGCTTGCCGAATGCCTCGCGGTCGCCGATGTCGGAGCCGTACGCGTTCACGTTCTGGCCGAGCAGGGTGATCTCGGAGACGCCCTCGTCGACGAGGGCCTCGATCTCGGCCAGGATGTCGCCGGGGCGCCGGTCCTTCTCCTTGCCGCGCAGCGCGGGCACGATGCAGAAGGTGCAGGTGTTGTTGCAGCCGACGGAGATGGAGACCCATGCGGCGTACGCGGACTCCCGGCGGGTCGGCAGGGTCGACGGGAACGCCTCCAGCGACTCCGCGATCTCGACCTGAGCCTCCTCCTGAACGCGGGCGCGCTCCAGCAGGACGGGCAGCTTGCCGATGTTGTGCGTGCCGAAGACGACGTCGACCCAGGGCGCGCGCGTGACGATGGTGTCGCGGTCCTTCTGGGCGAGGCAGCCGCCGACGGCGATCTGCATGCCGGGCCGCCTGGTCTTCATGGGGGCGAGCCGTCCGAGGTTGCCGTACAGCTTGTTGTCGGCGTTCTCGCGGACCGCGCAGGTGTTGAAGACGACGACGTCGGCGTCACCGTCGGCGCCCTCGGGGGCGCGGACGTACCCGGCAGTCTCCAGCAGGCCCGAGAGGCGTTCGGAATCATGGACGTTCATCTGGCACCCGTAGGTGCGCACCTCGTACGTTCGCTTGACGTCCACTGCTCCGCTCCGGTCCCTGCTGCTCATGCATCAAGAGTAGGCGGTGGTACGAGTGCCTCCGGCCCGGTACCCCGGACCCGTATCCACGGGGGCGATCGGGCCGGTGGCCGCGGCCCGGTTCCGCGAGAAGGGAGCAGGTGTTCGGAGGACACGGTTCCACCTGTGGCGTCCACTGGACAGGGCCTGGCCAGCACAGTGAGCGGACTGGCAGGATCGCAAACATGTTCCAGGCCCTGACCCGCATCAGCCGCCGTCGCACCCTCACCGGGGCCACGGCGCTCGTCGTGGTGCTCGGCCTGCTCGGGTGGTGGATCCTGCCCCTCGGGGACTCCGCGCCCCGCGGCCGGATCACCTTCAGCACAGGCGTCCAGAACGGTGTGTACCAGCGGTACGGGGTTCTGCTGGAGGAGGCCCTCGCCCGCGATCTGCCGGATGTCGACATAGACCTGCGGCAGAGTGAGGGCTCGCAGGAGAATCTGGCCCGGGTGGCCTCGGGCGAGGCCGATTTCACCATCGCCACCGCCGACGCCGTGGCGAAGTACCAGCTGGAGGGCAAGCCGGGGGCCGATCGCCTGAGGGGCTGCGCGCGGCTGTACGACGACTATGTGCAGCTGGTGGTACCCCGGGACTCACGGGTGCAGAGAGTCAAGGACCTGCGCGGCAAGAAGGTCGGCGTCGGGCAGGAGGGGTCCGGCGTCCGGATCATCGCCGAGCGGCTGCTCATCGCCGCGGGGCTCGACCCGGACAAGGACGTCACACCCGTGCCCCTGGGGATAGACACCGTCCCTGACCGGCTGGAGCAGGGCAGGCTCGACGCCTTCTTCTGGTCGGGCGGGCTGCCGACCAGCGCCGTCGAAAGGCTGTCGGAGCGTTTTGCGATACGGCTGGTGCCGCTGGAGTCCGGATTGGTGAAGGAGGTGCACACTACGAGCGACGCGACGAACTACTACCGTCTGGCCGTGATGCCGCCCGACGCCTATGTCCAGGTGCAGAGCGGTCTCCCGGTGGCGACGATGGCCGTGGCCAATCTGCTGGTGACCACGGACACCATGGACAAGGCGATGGTCGAGGGCTTCACCCGGACCGTGATCAAGAGCAGGGACCGAATAGGCCGCACGGTCCACCCGGCCCAGCTGGTGGACCTGCGGACCGCGATCTATACGGCACCGCTTCCCCTGCACAAAGGGGCGAAGCGCTACTACAGCTCGGTCAAGCCGTAGACGGCGGACTTCCGCCCCCGGCGGTGACGAGTCCCGCGGCCCGCACCGGGCCGCGGTCCCGATGCCGGACCCGTGGCCTGCGCCGACCGGTGGTCCCCGTGCCCGGCCGGAGCCCGCAGGTTCGCATGACTCATGGCGGGCGGCCACCGGTGGCGGCGCGTCGGCAGGCCGGTGCGTCACGACGGGAGGGGACCGTGACCAGACTTCAGGGGGCGCTGGACCGTTCAGTCCGCGCGGGGCAGCGCCGCCGGGGGTGTACGGGGGACGCTGAGGGTCACCGTCAGGCCCCGCGGCTCATGGTGGTCGTACGAGATCGTGCCGCCACCCGCCGAAAGGAGGGCACGGGAGATGGAGAGGCCGAGTCCGGAGCCCTTGACGTTCTGGTGGCGGCCACTGCGCCAGAAGCGGTCGCCGATGCGGACCAGTTCCTCGTCCGACAGCCCGGGGCCGCCGTCGGTGATCACAATCGTGGAGGTGTTGCCGTGGGAGGCGACCGCGACGGTCACCACCTCGTCCGGCGGGGTGAACTTGAGCGCGTTGTCGACGACGGCGTCCAGTGCGCTGGAGAGGGCGATCGGATCCACCCACGCGGTGACGGCGGAGGTGTTCCCGGTGAGCCGGACACCCTTCTCCTCGGCGAGGGGACGCCAGGCCGCGACGCGCTCGGCGGCCAACTCGCCGATGTCGGTGAGTTCGAGGGCAGCGGAGGTGTGCTCGGCCAGCGCCAGGTCGAGCAGATCGTCGAGGACCTGGCTCAGGCGTTTCCCCTCGGTGCGGACGGAGGCGATCTCCTCATTGCCGTCGGGCAGTTCGAGCGCGAGGAGTTCGATACGCAGCAGCAGAGCGGCCAGGGGGTTGCGGAGCTGATGGGAGGCATCGGCGACAAAGGCCCGCTGCTGCTCCAGCACCTCTTCGACGTTGTCGGCCATCTCGTTGAAGGAACGGGCCAGGCGCCGCAGCTCCGGAGGGCCGCCGGCCACCGCGACCCGCGAGTTCAGCTGTCCGGTCGCGATGTCGTGGGTGGCCGCGTCCAGGACACGTACGGGCCGCAGCACCCAGCCGGTGAGCCGGAAGGCCGCGCCCACGGCGAGCAGCATCGCCGCGCTCTCCCCCGCCGCGATCAGCAGCCAGCCTCTCAGGACCCCGGCCCGCAGCTGCCCGGTGGGCGAGTCGGTGAGGACGACGGCGACGACGTCCCCGTCCCGGACGACGGGCGAGGCGACGACGAGGCGGCCGTCGTCCTGCCAGGGCCAGACCTGCGGCGGATCCTGGCTGCGCCGTCCCGACAGGGCTTCCCTGAATGCCTGCCGGCCGGCGCCGCCCAGGGGCACGGTCCAGTTCTCGGGGGACCGGGCCATGAAGCGCCGGCCGTCGCGGTAGAAGACGCCCGCGTTGATGCCGTAGGTGTCGTGGTACCGGTTGAGCTGGTCCTTGAGCGTGGAGCCCCGCTCATTGATCCTGCCCGGTTCCTCGGTGACGAACTGCGCGAGTGCGGCGAACCGTACGGTGTCGTCGATCCGGTCGACGACCACTTTCTGCTGGTGCGCGGCGGCAATGCTCACGGCGAGCGGGAAGCCCAGGGCGAGCAGTACCCCCGCCATGAGGACGATGAGCAGCGGGAGAAGTCGGGTACGCACAGGGGCCGGTCACGCGCTCGGCACGACGAGCCGGTAGCCGACACCGCGCACGGTCTCGATCAGCGCGGGCATCCGCAGTTTGGAGCGCAGGGAGGCCACATGGACCTCCAGAGTGCGGCCGGTCCCTTCCCAGCTGGTGCGCCACACCTCGCTGATGATCTGCTCCCGGCGGAAGACGACCCCCGGCCGCTGGGCGAGCAGCGCCAGGAGATCGAACTCCTTGCGCGTCAGCTGCACATCGTCACCGCCGACGCTGACGCGCCGGGTGGGCAGCTCGATGATCATCGGGCCGAGCCGCAGCGAGTGGTCCGGGGCAGCGGCCTGCGTCTCCTCGTTGTGGGAGGTCCGGCGGGCGACCGCGTGGATACGGGCCAGCAGCTCACCGGTGTCGTACGGCTTGACCACATAGTCGTCGGCACCGAGGTTGAGGCCGTGGATCCGGGACCGTACGTCGGACCGCGCGGTCACCATGATCACGGGCGTCGATGTGATCTTGCGGAGTTTTCCGCACACCTGATAGCCGTCCTGATCGGGCAGCCCCAGATCGAGCAGCACGACTCCGAAGGGCGCCTTGCCCGGGTGCGCGGCGGGCAGCACGGCGTGCAGCGCCTCCTCCCCGTTGCGGGCGTGCACCACCTCGAACCCGTGCCGGGCGAGCACCGCGGACAGGGCTGCGGCGACATGGTCGTCGTCCTCGACGAGCAGCAGTCTCATGGCCCCCCTCCGGTGGTGTGGTCCTGCTCGGTGATCGGCGTACCCACTCCGGCGTACCACGGCATCTAGGCCGATTTCCCACCGGGCAGTCAAGAGGGATTCAGCCCCTCCCGGCTTCCGTTATCCACCCGGTACTACACCCCTCAAACCCCTTCACGGAAAGTACCCGCCAGAGGCCGGATCGTTATCCTCAAGTTCCGCTCAGATGTAATGACGCTGGTCGCACCGCGTCACTAAGGTCCTCCCAATCGAGGAGGACGGAGCTGTAGGCCGATGAGCGGAGTATCAGTGTCCAAGGCCGTCGGGGATGCCGTTCCCCCCGCGGGCGACCTGGTCGTACTGAGCAACGTCAACAAGCACTTCGGCGCGCTGCATGTGCTCCAGGACATCGATCTGACCATCGCCAGAGGCGAGGTCGTGGTCGTCATCGGGCCCTCCGGGTCGGGTAAGTCCACGCTGTGCCGCACCATCAACCGCCTGGAGACGATCGACTCCGGTGCCATCTCCATCGATGGAAAGCCGCTTCCCCAGGAGGGCCGCGAACTCGCCAGGCTGCGCGCTGATGTCGGCATGGTCTTCCAGTCGTTCAACCTCTTCGCGCACAAGACCGTGCTGGAGAACGTCACCCTGGGCCAGGTCAAGGTCCGCAAGACCGACCGAAAGGCCGCCGAGCAGAAGGCGCGCAAGCTGCTCGACCGGGTCGGCGTCGGTTCACAGGCCGACAAGTATCCGGCCCAGCTCTCCGGCGGTCAGCAGCAGCGTGTGGCGATCGCACGGGCACTGGCGATGGACCCCAAGGTCATCCTTTTCGACGAACCCACCTCGGCACTCGACCCCGAAATGATCAACGAGGTTCTCGAGGTCATGCAGCAACTGGCGCGGGACGGAATGACGATGGTCGTCGTCACCCATGAGATGGGATTCGCCCGTTCCGCCGCGAACCGCGTGGTCTTCATGGCCGACGGCCGGATCGTCGAAGAGGCCACGCCCGACGCGTTCTTCAGCAACCCGCGCAGCGACCGGGCCAAGGACTTCCTGTCGAAGATCCTCCACCACTGACGTAGGGGCCGGTGCCACCGGCCGGCGTATCGGCGAACCACGACACAAGGGATGTTCCCCATGAAGCTTCTCAAGGTATCTGCGGCCGTCGCCTCGGTTCTGACCCTCTCTCTGGCCGCCACGGCGTGCGGCAAGAGCGACGACGGCGGCAGCGGTGGCGACAAGATCACCATCGGCATCAAGTTCGACCAGCCGGGCGTCGGACTGAAGACACAGGACGGCAAGTACACCGGCTTCGACGTCGACGTCGCCACCTACGTCGCCAAGGAACTGGGCTACGAGGCCGGGGACATCGTCTGGAAGCAGACGCCCAGCGCCGCGCGCGAAACCATGATCGCGGACGGCGATGTCAAGTTCATCGCCGCCAGCTACTCGATCAATGACAAGCGCAAGGCGAAGGTCGACTTCGCCGGTCCCTACTTCCTGGCCCATCAGGACCTGTTGCTCCGCGCCGACGAGACCTCCATCACCAAGGCCGGGGACCTCAACAGCAAGAAGCTCTGTTCGGTGACCGGCTCCACCTCGGCGCAGAACATCAAGGACGAGCTCGCACCCAAGGCGGACCTCCAGGAGCTCGGCGGCTACTCCGAGTGCCTGAACGGTCTGGAGAACAAGGCCGTCGACGCCCTGACCACGGACGACTCCATCCTGGCCGGATACGCCTCTCAGAAGGAGCACCAGGGCAAGTTCAAGCTCGCCGGGCTCAAGCTGAGCGACGAGAACTACGGCATCGGTCTCAAGAAGGGCGACAAGGAACTCCGGGACAAGATCAACAAAGCCCTGGAGAAGATGAAGTCGGACGGCTCCTGGGAGAAGTTCGTCAAGGCCAACTTCGGGCCGGCCAACTACAAGTACGAGCCCGCGCCGGCGATCACCGAGACCAGCTGACACCAGCGGTGACGTGTCACCGGCCCCGGCCGGTGACACGCGCCACGATCCGACCAGGAGAGATCGCGGGTCAACGTGTTCGATTTCCTTGATTCCGGGCAGTACGACCTGCTCGACGCGTTCTGGGTGACGGTCAAGCTCACCCTCTACTCGGCCATAGGCTCCCTGATCTGGGGGACGCTGCTGGCCGGCATGCGAGTCGGCCCCGTCCCGGTGATGCGGGCCTTCGCGACCGGCTACATCAACGTCGTCCGCAACACCCCTCTGACAGTCGTCATCGTCGCCTGCTGGCTGGGCCTCAACCAGACACTGGGGATCACGCTCGGCGGTGGCACCTTCAAGGACATGGGCTTCCGGATGGCCGTCTTCGGCCTCGTCGCCTACACCGGCACCTTCGTCTGCGAGGCACTGCGCTCCGGCATCAACACCGTTCCGGTCGGCCAGGCGGAGGCCGCCCGCGCGCTGGGGCTCAGTTTCCCGCAGGTGCTCACGCTGATCGTGCTCCCCCAGGCGTTCCGCTCCGTCGTGGCCCCGCTGGCGAATGTCCTGATCGCCCTGACCAAGAACACCACGATCGCCTCGGCGATCGGTGTGGCGGAGGCGTCGGCTCTGATGAAGACCATGGTCGAGAACGAGGCGGACGCGCTCTTCGCCGTCTTTGCGGTCTTCGCCTTCGGATTCATCGTTCTGACCCTTCCGACGGGCCTGTTGCTCGGCTGGGTCTCCAAGCGTGTGGCGGTGAAGCGATGACCTCCGTTCTGTACGACGAGCCGGGGCCCCGGGCCAAGCGGCGGAACCATCTGTACACCGTGCTGTTCCTCGTGGTCTTCGCGCTGACCGCATGGTGGGTGTTCAACGCCATGTCCGACAAGGGCCAGCTGGAATCGGACAAGTGGAGTCCCTTCGTCACGGACTCGAAGGTGTGGACCACCTTCCTGCTGCCGGGGCTCTGGGAGACGGTCAAGGCGGCCGCTCTCGCCGTCGTCATCGCCCTGCCGCTCGGCGCGGCACTCGGGATCGGCCGGCTCTCCGACCACGCCTGGGTCCGGGTACCCGTCGGGGCCGTGGTCGAGTTCTTCCGCGCCATTCCGGTACTGCTGCTGATGGTGTTCGCCAGCGCGGCGTTCGTGCAGTTCACCGACATCGAGTCGGACGTCCGCCCGATGTACGCCGTGATCACCGGACTGGTCCTCTACAACGCGTCCGTGATCGCCGAAATCGTACGGGCGGGAATCCTCTCCCTCCCGAACGGCCAGTCGGACGCCGCGAAGGCGATCGGCATGCGCAAGGGCCAGACGATGTCGTACGTCCTGCTGCCGCAGGCCGTCACCGCGATGCTGCCCGCGCTGGTCAGCCAGTTGGTGGTCATCGTCAAGGACACGGCCCTCGGTGGCGCGATCCTCGGCTTCTCCGAACTGCTGTACCAGAACCGCGCGATCACCGCCAACTACGGCGCCAACACCATCGCCACGCTCACGGTGATCGCGTTGATCTACATCGCCCTCAACTTCGTGCTCACCGGGTTCGCGAGCTGGCTGGAAGGCCGGATACGGCGGGCGAAGAAGAGCACGGGGGCGATCGTCGACATCGAGGAGATGGAGTCGGGCATCAGCAAGGTCTGACGAAGGTCCCCGGCGCGGAGCCCCGGACGACCGGCCGACGGGACTTCTCTTCCGGCCGATCGAGGTTGGCGGCGAACCGGCGGAGGCTTCCCGGCCGGTGACGGTTTCGCGGACCGGTCGTGGCGGGCCCTCCGGCCCCGCCGGACGGCAACAGACACTCCGGTCCGCGGGTGACCACGGCAGGCACCCCGGGCAGCCGGAGGCCGTGGCGAGTACGCCGGCCAGAAGGAGGCGGTGGCGCATCGGCGCCACCGCCTCCTTCTGCGCCCGGCGTGGCACCCCTGCCGCGCTCCCCCGCCCGTCTACGCTCTCCCTCCCACCCCTTTTCCGCCTCTTTCCTCCACCCAACCGCCCCATTTCGCTTCGGCCGGATCAGTGGCCGCCATGCCACTCCCGCGTCACTTGACGCAGGCACCCCCAGTCGGTTGCATACGTTCTGTGATCGCGTACCGGGGCTCCACCGCACCCAGCCGTACGACCGTCCGAGCCCGAGGAGTCACGCCGTGGACCCGGTGATCGTCATCGGCGCCGGTCCGGTCGGACTCGCGCTCTCGCTCGCCCTCGCCCAGCAGAGCGTGCCCTCCGTCGTGCTCGACGAGAGCGGCGGAAGGGACGAACCGAGGCCCGCCCGCACGGTGGTGCTCCGCCCGGACACGGCGGCCCTGGTGGAGCGGCTGGGCTGCACCACGGTGCGTGACGAAGGGGCCCGCTGGACAGGCTGGCGCTCCCTGCGGCGCAAGCAGGAGGTACGGCAGCAGGCACTGGGCGCCGACACCGTGCCGTCCCCCCTGCACATCCCCCAGCACGCCCTGACCCGTGGGCTGAGGGACGCGGTCGCCACCCAGCCGTTGATCGAACTGGTCACCGAGAGCCGGCTGGACTCCCTGGAGCAGGACGCCGACGGAGTCACCGCCCACACCCGCGGCCCGAGGGCGACCTGGTGGCGCGGCAGCCATCTGGTGGGCTGCGACGGCGCTCGTTCGACGGTCCGCAAGCTCCTCGGTATCCGCTTTCCCGGGCGGACGGCCGTGGAACGGCATGCCGTCGCGACCCTGCGGACCGAACTCCCCTGGCCCGACGAAGCGTTGCTGCACCGACAGCCGCCGTGGCGCTCGGGCGGCGAGGAGGCCACGGCACGGCCCCTCCCCGACGACGTGTGGCGGCTGGACTGGCTGCTGCCGGCCGGGGGCGAGCTGGTCACTCCCGACTCCCTGGTGGCCCGCGTCCGCGACACCCTGGCCGGCTGGTGCGACGGCACACCTCCCTATGAACTCCTCGACACCGGCGTCTACACGGTCCACCACCGTCTCGCGCGGCGCTGGCGCGTGGACCGGGCCTTCCTCGCGGGCGACGCGGCCCATCTGCTCGGCGCGCTCGGCACACAGGGGCTCGACGAGGGCCTGCGCGACGCCGACAACCTGGCGTGGAAGCTCGCCCTCGCCTGGCACCACGGTGGGTCCCCCACCCTGCTCGACAGCTACCAGGCCGAGCGCCGGGCCTGTGTGGCGGCCCGGCTGCGCGCCGCCGACCAGGCGCTGCCGATACTGCGCGGCGGCAGCGCCCTGCGCACCTACCTGCCGGGCGCGACGCGCGGGCACGACACCCTCCTCGCCGACGGCCATCTGGGGCAGGGCCCCCTGGGCGCGCCCCCCGTCTACGCGCACTCCCCCCTCGCACCCGAATACGCCCCCTCGCAGACAGCCGTCGGCACGGAGGCGGGCGCTCCGGTCGAGGACGTACGGGTGACGGCACCCGACGGGACGAGCGCCCGGCTGCGGGACCGGCTGGGGCAGGGCCGGTTGCTGGTCCTGCTGGTCGCGCCCGGCACGGGGGTGTGGGACCGCCGGCACTGGCAGAGCGCGGGGGTGATGCCGAGACTGGCGGCGGCGGTGTCCGCGCTGCCGGTACGCGCCGAGTTGCTGGTGACGGAGAACTACCCGGGCGCACCCGCGCACGCGGTCCTGCTCGTACGCCCGGACGGGCACCTCGTCGCCGCGTTCAGCGGTGTACGGCCCGCGGAGTTGTACGCGGCGGCCGACGCGGCGCGCGGCGGCGCGCCCTCCTCGGCGCGCAGTGACCGTACCGCGGACGTCAATTGACCACGGAGAGTCCCCGTGGTGTACTCCGGAGCGTGACCGACACCGATGTGCGCCTGTGGCGGAGGGTCCATATGGATCTCCTCCGCTACGCGGGCTGCGTGTGTCGACCGTCCTGCTGAATTCGCCCCTTCCCCGCGCCGCCACCTGCCGTGACCGCGCGCGCCCCAGCGAACTTCCAGGACGGTTCTCCATGTCCCCATCTGTCTTCCCGTCTCCCGGCACGTCCGCCGCGTCTTCTCCGGCCGCGTCACCGACCGCGGCCGAACTGCTCGACTTCGTACGGGAGGCCGCGGCCGACGCCGAGTTGGTCGCCTCCCTTCCCCTCGATCCCGAGGGCCGCACCTGGGTACGCCTCGAAGGGCCGGGCGGCAGTGAGGCGTGGCTGATCGGCTGGCCGCCCGGGACGGGCACCGGCTGGCACGACCACGCCGAGTCCCTGGGCGCGTTCGCCGCGGCGGCGGGCGAGTTGACCGAGAACTCCCTCTCCGTACGGCTGCCCGCGAGTGGCTGGAAGACCCTCGAACTGCACGAGGACCTGGACCGCGAGCGGCGGGTGGCGGCGGGCCAGGGCCGCGCGTTCGGCAGGCACCATGTGCACGAGGTGCTGAACGAGTCAACCTCCGAACACGCCGTATCGGTCCACGCCTACTACCCGCCGCTGCCGCTGATCCGGCGCTTCAGCCGGACCGGTGCGGTGCTCCGTTTCGAGCAGGTCGAGCGTCCGGAGGACTGGCAGTGAGCGAGCCGATCGGAATCGACGAACTCCTGGAGCAGGTCCGCGGGGAGCTGGACCGAATAGGGCCCGTGCAGGCATTCGGCGAGGCCGCCGACGGAGCCCTTCTCGTGGACATCCGCTACGCGGCCCTGCGCGAGCGCGACGGTCTGATCCCCGGCGCCCTGGTCGTGGAGCGCAATGAACTGGAGTGGCGGCTGGATCCACTGGGCAGTCATCGCGCTCCGGAGGCGGTCGGCCATGACCTCCGCGTCGTGGTCGTCTGCAACGAGGGCTACGCCTCCTCCCTGGCGGCCGCCTCCCTTCGCCGGCTGGGGCTGCACCGTGCGACCGATCTCATCGGCGGCTTCCAGGCATGGAAGGCGGCGGGTCTTCCGACACAGGGCTGAGCCGACCGCGTACCGCCGTCGGGCGGTTGGGGCCTCGGTGCTGGTCGGTGACAACTCCTCGACGCAGCACCCGCCGGTGCCAGCCGGAGCGGGCACCCGGCATGTGCTCCGGGCGGGGAGCAGACGCTTCGGGCAGGGGCGGAGGGCCCGCCCGGAGGGTGTGCCCGGCCGCCCCGCGGCGTCCCTAGAAACCTTCGGGTATGTCCTCCATGTCCTCCCCCTCTTCCTCCAGCGCCCGTCTGACCACGCGGAGGGCCATCCCCTCCCCGTATCCCTTGCGGGCGAGCATTCCCGCGAGCCGGCGGATGCGGCGGTCGCGGTCGAGGCCGCGGGTGGCGGGGAGTCTGCGGGCAACGAGCGCGCGGGCGGTCTCCTCCTCGCGCTCGGAGTCCAGTCGCTCGACCGCCTCGTCGATCAGGGCCGCGTCCACGCCCTTGGTCCGCAGCTCGCGCGCCAGCGCGCGTCTGGCGAGGCCCCGGCCGTGGTGCCGGGACTCCACCCACGCACCGGCGAAGGCCGCGTCGTCGATGAGACCCACGTCCTCGAAGCGGGAGAGGATCTCCTCGGCGACCTCCTCGGGGATCTCCCGCTTGCGGAGCGCGTCCGCGAGCTGCTTGCGGGTGCGCGGGGTGCCGGTGAGCAGGCGCAGGCAGATCGCCCGCGCCCGCTCCGCCGGATCCTGGGGCGACAGCTCCTTCCCGGCCCTCGACGGGTCGGAGCTGTCGCCCGGCCATTCGGTGCGCCGGGCCATCGTCAGCTCTTGGTCGCCGCCGCCTTGGCCACCTTGGCCTTGCCGGCGGGCGCGGGCACGGACTTCGCCGGCTCATCGGCGGGAGCCGCGGCACCCTCCGCGTCGGCCCCCGGCTCGGCGGCCGGAGTCTCCACCTTGACGCCCACGCCCAGCTTGTCCTTGATCTTCTTCTCGATCTCATCGGCGAGATCGGGATTGTCCTTCAGGAAGTTGCGCGCGTTCTCCTTGCCCTGGCCGAGCTGGTCGCCCTCATACGTGTACCAAGCACCGGCCTTGCGGACGAAGCCGTGCTCCACACCCATGTCGATCAGACCGCCCTCGCGGCTGATGCCCTGTCCGTACAGGATGTCGAACTCGGCCTGCTTGAAGGGCGGCGCGACCTTGTTCTTGACGACCTTCACACGCGTGCGGTTGCCGACCGCGTCGGTGCCGTCTTTCAGGGTCTCGATACGACGGATGTCCAGACGCACCGAGGCATAGAACTTGAGCGCGCGGCCACCGGTCGTGGTCTCGGGCGAGCCGAACATCACGCCGATCTTCTCGCGGAGCTGGTTGATGAAGATCGCGGTGGTCTTCGACTGGTTCAGAGCGCTGGTGATCTTCCGGAGCGCCTGGCTCATCAGCCGCGCCTGAAGACCGACGTGCGAGTCGCCCATCTCCCCCTCGATCTCCGCCCGCGGCACCAGTGCGGCGACGGAGTCGATGACGATCAGGTCGAGCGCGCCGGAGCGGACCAGCATGTCGACGATCTCGAGCGCCTGCTCACCGTTGTCCGGCTGGGACAGGATGAGGGAGTCGATGTCGACGCCCAGCTTCTTCGCGTACTCCGGGTCGAGGGCGTGCTCGGCGTCCACGAAGGCGACCGAGCCGCCCGCCTTCTGCGCATTGGCCACGGCGTGCAGGGTCAGGGTCGTCTTGCCGGAGGACTCGGGGCCGTACACCTCCACCACGCGGCCGCGCGGCAGGCCGCCGACGCCGAGCGCGACGTCGAGCGCGGTCGATCCGGTGGGGATGACCTCGATGGGCTCGTTCGGCCGCTCGCCGAGCCGCATCACCGCGCCCTTGCCGAATTGTCGTTCAATCTGTGCGAGCGCGGCGTCGAGCGCCTTCTCGCGGTCGGTTCCTGCCATGGGTTCCACCCGATTTGCTTGAGTCGATCGCTTCACGTCAAAGACGCTAACCCCTGCCACTGACAATGGGCCCCGACGCCCTCCAGCCTGTGGACAACTCCAGGAATCCCGAAGCGCCGGAACCCTCATAAGAATGGATGTTCGATTTCAGTGTCAAGCGCACCCCCCGGCGCACCGCCGACCGTTCCCACCCGCCCGTGCGCCCCTCCGTCGGGGCCGCGGAGCCTTCCCGCCACGCCGCCGCCCCGGCCGAACGCGCCACCATCCACCGCCGCCCACGCCGCCGGGCCGTGCCGCCGACCACAACGAACGCACCGCGGACCGCGGACCGCACCAAGCCGACCCGGGCCGCGGTCCGCCGCCGGGTCCCCGTCCCGCGGGAGAATCGGCAGGAGATTTGTCAGTCACCCCCCTTACGCTGTGTGTCACTTCGTGATCTGTGAGGGGGGACCTCGCGATCGCCCGTTCATGTGTGTACGCGAGGTGATGTGCCGTGACTTCCGCCGCCGGGGCCGAAAAGACCCCACCCGGCCCCAGCAGCTTCCAGGTGGATCTGCGAGGCCTGGTCGACCTGCTCTCCCACCATCTGTACTCCAGCCCCCGGGTCTACGTCCGGGAGCTGCTCCAGAACGCGGTGGACGCGATCACCGCGCGCCACGCGCTCGACCCCGGCGCGCGGATCCGCATCCGGCTCTCCTCCGTGGGCGGCCGGGTCTCGGTCGAGGACAGCGGCATCGGTCTGACCACCGACGAGGTCCACACCCTGCTCGCCACCATCGGCCGCAGCTCCAAGCGCGGCGATGAGCAAGGCCTGGAGTCCGCCCGGAGCGAGTTCCTCGGCCGGTTCGGCATCGGACTGCTCGCCTGTTTTGTCGTGGCACGCCGGATCCGGGTGGTCACCCGCTCGGCCCGTACGCCCGACGCGCTCCCCGTGGAGTGGCTGGCCTCCGACGACGGCTCGTACACCGTCAGGGTCCTGCCGGCCGAGGCGCGGCCCGAGCCGGGCACCACCGTGTATCTGGAGCCGCGCCCCGGTGCCGAGGAGTGGACCCGGGCGGACCGGGTCGAGGAGCTGGCCCGCGACTTCGGCTCGCTGCTCCCGTACGACATCGCCTTCACCGCCGGTGACGGCGTCGAGCGTCCCGTCACCGACCGGCCCGCGGTCTGGGACCGTGACTATCCCACCCCCGTGGCCCGGCGGGTGGCGCTCGCGGAACACTGCTCGGAGCTCTTCGGGTTCAGTCCCCTCGACTCGATCGACCTCGATCTGCCGGTCGCCGGGGTGCGCGGGGTGGCGTACGTCCTGCCGGAGCCGACCAGCCCCGCCCACCGGGCCGGACACCGCGTCCATCTCAAGGGCATGTTCCTCACCGACCGCGCGGACAGCCTGCTGCCGGACTGGGCCTTCTTCGTCCGCGCCGTGGTGGACACCGACTCGCTGCGCCCCACCGCCTCCCGCGAGAACCTGTACGACGACGAGACGCTCGCCGCCGTCCGCGACGCCCTCGGCGCACGTGTGCGGCAGTGGCTCGGGGAACTGGCGGCGGGCGACCCCCAGCGGCTGGCCACCTTCCTCGGCGTCCACCACCTGGGTGTGAAGTCCCTGGCCAGATATGACGCCGAGCTGTTCGAACTGATGCTTCCCTGGCTGCCGTTCGAGACCAGTGACGGACAGCTGAGTCTGGAGGAGTTCACCGCCGCGCACCCGGAGATCCACTTCACCCGGACCGTCGAGGAGTTCCGGCAGATCGCCCCGATCGCCGCCGCTCACGGCCTGGGCGTGGTCAACGCCGGATACACCTACGACGCGGATCTGCTCGCGCTGCTGCCCGGTCTCCGTCCCGCCCTGAAGGTCACCGAACTGGACGCCGGAGCCGTCACCGAGCGGCTGGACCCCGTCTCCACCACCGCGGAGCTGGCCCTGGCCTCCTTCCTCGCGACCGCGCGCACCCGCCTGGATCCGCACAGCTGCGACGTGGCACTGCGCGCCTTCCAGCCCGTGACGGTGCCCGCGCTGTTCCTCGACGACCGGCAGGCACGGCACGAGAGGGACCGTGCCTCGGCCCAGGAGAGCGCCGACTCGCTGTGGAACGACCTCCTCGGCTCCCTGCGCGGTTCCGCCCCTCGCGCCCGCCTGGTGCTCAACCACAACAATCCGCTGATCCGCAGGATCGCCTCCCTGCCCGACCCCGAGCTGACCGCCACCGCGGTCGAGGCGCTGTACGGGCAGGCCCTGCTGATGTCGCAGCGTCCGCTGCGCCCCGCCGACTCCACCCTGCTCAACCGGGCCTTCCTCGGGCTGCTGGAATGGGCGACCCACTCCGCCGCCCGGACCGCCGATCCCCAGGAGGACCAGCAGTGACCGCACCGACCCCCGAGGAGATCCTCCAGGGCCTGAACGAGAACGCGGGCGCTCCCTACGGGACGGCGCGCAACGCCCGGGCGGAGGCGCTCAGCGCGGCCGCCGAGGCCACCAAGGACCCCGCGCTGTACCGCCGGGCCCTCAACGACCTGATCGACGCGTACGAATGGAGCTCGGAGCGCACCAGGATGGTGGTGCCCTTCGCCCGTCTCGTCCAGGAGTACGACCGCGACCCGTCGTCCTTCGCCCCTCACGAGGTCCACAACCTGTACTGGCAGTTCAAGTGGGTGGCCGGGCGGATCGTCGAGTCCCCGGAGATCCCGCTGGAGACGGTCGACCGGTGGCTGGCCGACATGCGGCGCCGATACCGGCTGGCCGGGTTCAGCGAGAGGGCGGTCCACCAGGCCGAGTTCCATCTCGCCGACGCGACCGGCGACGAGGCGCGCATGGAGCGGTCCATGGCGGGCTGGACCGCCGCCGACCGCGACGGGATGAGCGACTGCCACGCCTGCGAGCTGAACACCCAGGGCTGGTTCTCCTCGCGCACGGGCGACGACGACCGGGCGATCGAGATCTGGGAGCCGGTGCTGTCCGGCGGGATGTCCTGCATGGAGGAACCGCACCGGGTGCTCGCGCACTCGCTGCTGCCGCTGGTCCGGCTCGGCCGGCTCTCGGACGCCCGCGCCCACCATCTGCGCGGATACCGCCTGGCCCGCGGCAAGGAGAGTCTGCTGCGCTCGGTCGGCGAGCACATCGAATTCTGCGCCCTGACCGGGAACGAGTCGCGCGGTCTGGAGATCCTCGCCGAGCACGCCTCACACCTCGGCCCGCTCGCGGACGTCGAGGCGCAGATGGAGTTCGCCGCCGGAGTCCTGGTCCTGCTGCGCCGTCTGCGCAACCTCGGGCTGGGCGACCGGCCCGCGGCCCTCTACCAGGGCACGGGCCGCACCGCGGACGAGCTGTACCACCTGCTGTACGAGGGCGCGACGGCCATCGCCGCCCGGTTCGACGCCCGCAACGGCACCACGCTCGTCTCGGAGCGGCTCGCCGAGCGTATCGGCAGAGAGCCGCTGGTCGAGACGCTGCCGCTCGGGGTGCGCGGCGCTGATCTCCCCGGCCCGGCGCCCGCGTCCGCGCCGGGCGCGGCCGTACGGGGAGGGGCACCGGCCTCGGGGACGTCCGGCGCGGGGTCGGGCGGTCCGTTCCGCGCCGGCCGGGACGCCGGCCTCACGGGCCCGGACGACGGTGACCTGGCCGGGCTGATCGAGCAGGCGCGGGAGGCGCGGCGGAGGGGCCGTCCGGCCGCCCGGACCCTCTGGGCGGAGGTCGTCCGGCGCACCGGCGCGGGTGAGGAGGTCGCCGACCCGGAGCTGGCCGGGGACCTGCTGGAGTACCGGGCCACGGCGGCGACGGACGCCGACGACCCGGAAGGGCGGGAGCTTTTCGCCCGGGCAATCGAGGCCCATCGGGCGGCAGGCCGGCCCAGCAGGGCCGCCTACGCCCTGCTGGCCGACGCGGGGGCCGCGACGCGCCTCGGCGCGGAGCCCGAGGAGATCCGCGCGCTGCTCACCGCTGCGGTGCGGGCGGCCGGGGACCTGGACGAGACGGAGCCGGAGCGTCCCCGCCGTATGGCCCAGGCCGAACTGGCCCGGATCCGGATCGAGTCGTTCCTGCTGGACCGGGAGCGTGCCGAAACCACCCGGGAGGAGCCGGAGAACAGCCGGTCGGCAGCCGCACTCGAAGCCTTCGTCACCGCCCTGTCCAGCGACCCCGGGGTGGCGGTCACCGGCCCGGGCGGCCACGCGGACGTCCTCGCCCAGGCGGAGCTGACCCTGGCGAGGCTGGCTCTCTCGACGGGTGATCTCGCCGCGGCCGACACCCTGCTCACCGCTGCCGCCCGGGGCTTTCTGACCGCGGAGCGGCCCTGGCTCGCTGTGGAGCCGCTGGGGCTGCGGGCGAGTGTGCTGGCGAGCGGAGGAGATCTCGACGGCGCCGAGTCCACCGCCCGGACGGCGCTCGGCCATGCCGCCGAGTCGGACGACGTCGGGGAACAGGCCGGGATACGGCTGACGCTCGCGGAGATCCTGCTGTGCAAGGGCGGTCAGGCCGAGGAGGCCGCCCGGCACGCGCTCGACGCGGCGCACCGGCTCGACCGCGCGGGCCTGGCCGCGACCGGGGGCACCCGGGCGCGTGTGCTGCTGTCCCGTGCGTACGCGGAGGCGGGGCGCACGGCCGAGGCGGCCGAGATCCTGCTGTCCGCGCTCCCCGATCTGGTGGAGCACGACGAGGAGGGGGCCGTCGAGGCCCGGCAGACGCTCGGCGGGCTGCTGCGCGAACTGCACGACCCCGAGGCGGCGGCCGAGCAGTATCTGCTGGCCGCGGAGACCGCGAGCACATGGGACAACCCCCGTCCCCAGGCGGTCCTGGCGCACGCGGCGGCGGAAGCGCTGGCCGCCGCGGACATGCTCGCGGAGTCCCGGTCGGCGTACGCGCGCGCCCTGGAGCTGTGGCAGCGGGCGGGTGACAACCCGGTCGGCGAGGTGCGGGTGCTGCGTTCGATGGCCTGGCTGGCGGTGGAGGGCGAGCCGGGCGAGGAGGACTACGGGCGGGCCCGCGCCCTGATGGACCGGGCGTTCGCCGTCGTCCAGGACTCCGACAGGCCCGAGCTGCGCTACGAGTGGGCGCAGACCTGCCAGCAGCTCGCCCACCTGCTGGAGAACTCCCTCCACTGCGACGCGGAAGAGGCGTTCGGCGGACCCGTCCGACCCGGTGACCACACGATGTCCCGCGACTCCGGTGACTCCCGTGACTCCGGTCCGGAGGACTTCCACGACGGGGGTGAGGCCCGGGAGAACGCGGCAGAGGTCCTGTCGGGGACCGTCGACCGCGAGGACGCGGCGGTACGCGAACAGACGGTCCGGTTGCTGGACCAGGCGGCCTCGGTCTACCGGGAGCTGGGCGGGAGCACCCTGCCCGACCGCTTCCAGTGCCTGGTCCGCGCGGCTGAGGCGGAGCGCGAGTTGGGCAGGGCACCGGACGGGGCGGCCCGCATCGCGGCCCTCATCTCCGAACTCGACGGCATGGAGGGAGACACCGCGGCCGGGCTGCTGCGCCGGGCCGAGCTGATACACGACCGGATGTGACGCCCACCGGGGTGGCCGCTTCCAGAGGCGTCCCCGGGGCCGCTCCCGGACGTGGCCACCCCGGAAGCCTTGGCCGGGACCCGCGCCCGGTGACCCGTGAGGGGTGCCCCTGGGCCGCTGCCGCGGCACAGGGCACCGGGGCAGCTCATGCGCGCCCCGGCGGCGGGTCGGCCCGGTACGTCAGCCCCGGTCCGGAGGATCCGTGGGAGTACCGGGGGAGTCCGGTGTGTCCCGGGTGCCAGGAGCTCCTGGTTCATCCGGAGTGTCCGGGGCGGGGCGCCGTATCCCCGGCACCGCGCGCATCCGGTTCAGCAGCCGGCCTCCGCGCCGCCGGTGGCCGTGGACCCGCGGGTCGTCGGTCACGTCGTACCGCTTCACATACGCCCCCAGGAACGCCTGGAGGGTGGCGACCGCGGGGATCGCGATCAGCGCGCCGACCGCGCCCAGCAGCGCCGTGCCCGCGACGACCGAGCCGAAGGCCACCGCGGGGTGGATGTCGACGGTCTTCGAGGTCAGCTTGGGCTGGAGCACGTAGTTCTCGAACTGCTGGTACACCACGACGAATCCGAGCACCCACACCGCGTACCAGGGATCGACGGTGAAGGCGATCAGCATCGGCAGGGCACCCGCCAGATAGGTACCGATCGTCGGGATGAACTGCGAGACCAGACCGACCCAGACGGCGAGCGCGGGGGCGTAGGGCACCCCCAGGATCTCCAGCAGGACAAAGTGGGCGACGCCGGAGATGAGTGCCATCAGTCCGCGTGAGTAGAGGTAGCCGCCCGTCTTGTCGACGGCGATCTCCCAGGCGCGCAGCACCTCGGTCTGCTTGGCCGGCGGCAGTACGGAGCAGATCGTGCGGCGCAGCCGCGGCCCGTCGGCCGCGAAGTAGAACGAGAACAAGAAGATCGTCAGCAGCTTGAACAGCCCGCCGAGCACGGTCGCGGAGACGTCCAGGACCCCGCTCGCGCTGTTCTGGACGTACTTCTGGAGCCAGTCCGAGCGCAGCAGGCTGTCCTGGACCTCCACCCGGGACAGCTCGGTCCTGAAGGTCTGGTTGATCCAGTTGATCACCGAGTCGAGGTACTGGGGGAAGTCCTCGACCATGGTCACGATCTGGTCCGCGAGCATCGAGCCGAGCAGGACCACAAAGCCGATCCCCGCGACCAGGATTCCGAAGAAGACCAGGAAGGTGGCGATTCCCCGCCGCATTCCCCGGGCCGCCATCCTGCCCACGGCAGGCTCGATGGCCAGCGCCAGGAAGAAGGCGATGAGGAGGTTGATCAGCAGCCCGATGAGCTGGTGGAAGGCCCAGCTGCCCAGTTGGAAGCACGCGTAGAGGGCCAGCGCGAGCACGATGGCGCGCGGCAGCCAGCGGGGCATCCGGGCGGATCCGGAGGCTCCGGCCGCCGAGGAGGGCGGCGGGACGTTCGGCGGGGTCACGCCTTCCGAGGGCACACCCGGTGCGGCGCCCCCTCCGGGCGCGTTCACGGGGGTGCCGTCGGCCGACGGGCTCGGGGTCACACCTTGCGCAGGCACGGTTCTCCGGTCGGTTCTGTCCTGATCACGTCTGTCGCTCGTCGGGGCCACGGTGAAAGTGTCGCCCACGTCCGGCGCCTGCGAGGAGCCGCCCCGCACTCTCCCGTGGAGCGGAGCGGTCGCGTTCCGGGTGCCCGGCGAGGACCGGATACCCGGAACCTCCCGAGCGCCCGAGGCGTTCCGGGTGCCCGAAGATTTCCGGGTACCGGGCGCCGGCCCCGGGAAACGTCGGGTCCGGGGATACCCTCCGGGCCGTTCACCGCTTGTCGGCGGGAATGTCGACGGCGGCGCAGACGGCGCGCCACACGTCCTTCGTCTCCCAGCCCGCGTCCAGCGCCTCATGGACCGTACGGCCGCCGAGCTCGGCCATCACATGGTCCCGCGCAAAGGATTCCGCGTACGCCGGACCGAAGTGGTCCGCCATCCGCTCCCAGAAAATCGTCAACCGCATGACGTCAGTATCCCGCCCCAGGGGGTGCGACCCGCCTCTTCCGTGTCGTGCAAGCCCTTTCCGCCGTACGGTCGGAACATGGCCGGATCCGGAACAAGCCTCTCATCTGCGTCGCCCCTCGCCCGTGCCGAGCGTTTCGTCTGGCTCACCGCCCGGGTGCTGGAGCAACGGCGCTTCGCGTTCCACTTCCTGGAGGGCGCCCCCGATGCCGTGGAGGCGGCGCTCTCCCCGTATCTCAATGAGGACGGCGGCTACGGCCACGCCCTGGAACCGGATCTGCGCGGTCCGGTCAGTCAGCCCCTGCACACGGCTCACGCGCTGCGCGTCCTGGACTCCATCGGCCGCTGCAGCGGACTGCGCGTGGAGCGGATGTGCCGCTACTTCACCGATGTGTCGACATCCGACGGCGCGCTGCCGGCGATCCACCCGTCGCAGCGCGGCTATCCGGCGGCGCCGTTCATCCCCGTCGTGGACAACCCGCCGGGAGAGCTGCTGGCGACCGGCCCGGTGGTCGGGCTGCTGCACCGCAACGAGGTGTGGCACGCCTGGCTGTTCCGGGCCACGGACTTCTGCTGGGCGGCGGTGGAGTCGCTGGAGAAGTCCCACCCGTACGAGATCGAGGCCGCCGTCGCCTTCCTGGACGGCGTCCCGGACCGTGCCCGTGCCGAGGCCGCCGCCGACCGGCTCGGGCGGCTGGTGCGCGAGCAGCGCCTCGCCGTGCTGGACCCCGCCCGGCCGGGCGACTTCCCGGTCGCCGACGGTTACGCGCCGGGCGAGCACCACCATCCGTACGACTACGCCCGCACGCCCCGGTCGCTGGCCCGGCGCTGGTTCACGGACGAGGAGATGGAACGCTCGCTGGAGCACCTGGCGGGCGAGCAGCGGGAGGACGGCGGCTGGCCGGTCAACTGGCGTCAGTGGGCACCGACGATCGCGCTGGAGGCGCGGCCGATGGTGACGATCGAGGCGCTGCGCACACTCGGTGCGTACGGACACCCCATCGGCTGACCGGCACGCGCCCTCAGCCGCCGATGGCCCGCACTCCCGCCGTGACCACCACCGCCGTGGCGACGACGACCAAGAAGGGCGCCCGCAGGACCAGCGCCAGCGCGGCCGCGGCCAGGCCGACCACACGGGCGTCGAGTTCGAGGCCGCCGTGCGTGCCGAAGGTCTGCTCCGCGGTGAGTGCGGCCAGCAGGGCGACGGGGAGGAGGGCCGCCAGCCGCTGGACGAGCGGGCGCTCCAGGGCGTTGGCGGGGACGAGCAGCCCGGCCAGCTTGACGAGATAGCAGCCGACGACGGTCGCTCCGATCGCGATCCAGACACTCACCGGTTCTCACCCTTCTCCCGCTTCTCCCGGCGGTTCTTCACTCCGCCGTCCCCCGCGATGTCGGCGTCGTCCGTCGTGACCTCCCCGTCGTCCGCCGCGCTGTCACGGCGGTCCGCCGCCGAGGGGGCGCTGCCCTCCCCGGTTGTTCCGAAACGTTTCGCCCCGGCGGTGCCGACCCCGGTCCCCCGCCCCTTGAGCCACAGCACGGCGGGGGCGGCCAGCGCGGCGACCAGCACGGGCACTCCGGCGGGCAGCACAGGCAGCAGGCCCAGTACGAGGACGACGGCGAGCCCGGCCACCGCCCGCTCGGTGGCGGTACGCAGCATGGGCGCGAGCAGCGCCAGGAAGACGGCGGGGCCGGCGGCGTCCAGCCCCCAGGCACCGGTGTCGCCGATGGCCTCGGCGCCCAGCGCACCGAGGAACGTGGTCAGGTTCCACAGCACGTACAGCGTCGCGCCGGTCACGGTGAAGCCGAGGCGCACGGCCCGCCGTGTCGGCTGGGCGAGGGCGACGGCGGCGGTCTCGTCGATCACCCAGTGCGCGGCGAACGGCCGCACGAAACGGGGCAGGGCGAGCAGCTGGGACAGCCGCAGCCCGTAGAAGGCGTTGCGCACGCCGAGGAAGAAGGCCCCCGCGGCGGCCGTGAGCGGATTGCCGCCCGCCGCGATCGCTCCGACCAGGGCGAACTGCGACGCTCCGGTGAAGACCAGCAGGCTCAGCGCACAGGTCTGGAGAAGGCTGAGCCCGGACCCGGCGGAGGTCACGCCGAACGCGAACCCGGAGAGCCCGACCGCCACACCCACGCCCAGCGCGTCACGGACGACGGCGGAGTCCGGCTTGGACACGGGCTCCGCGGTGCGCGCCGCCCTCGGTGAGGACGCCGGGCGGTTCGGTGGAGGGCTCTCTGTGTGAGCTGTCTTCTCTGCCATTCGGCGCAGGCTACGCGGAAAGCGGCTCACCGGTCTTGTACGTTATTGCGCCCGGCACCCGGTATCCCGTGCCCGTCCCGATAAGGCACGGCGTCACGGCTCCCGGCCCTCCCTGGGCAGCGGTTCCCCGTCCCGGGCACCGCCCGGCACCGCGCCCCCGGAGCCGCCCGGTCCGGGCCCGGGTCCACGCGCGGGCTCGCGCTCCGGGTGCCGGTGACCGGCCCCGGCTCCCCGCGCCGCCGGCCCGGCCGCGGATCGAGACCTCGCCGGGGGCCTCCGCCGGGACCGGGACCGGCGCCCGGGCCGGGGCGCCGCGCCAGGCCCTGTCCGGGCGGCACGGAGGCGCCTGGAGCGTTTCTGATGGGTCAGGCTGGGTCAGTGAGCGGGGTCTGGTGCCGTGGATCGCAAAGCGGAGGAGGAAGCCACTGCGGTGGGGGTACCCCCATACCTGCAGGGCACAGGGGGCCATCGGCGACCGACGACAGACAACGCCGGGGGCACCACCCGTGCCCGCAGGGCTGCGGGGGAGAGGCGCGGTACCAGGGCACGCGAGCCCAGCAAAACCCATCAGAAACGCCCTAAGAGCGCGCTCCAGCGCGCTCCTTGCGGTACGCGCCGGGTGGCACACCCACGATCCGGGTGAAATGGCGGTTCAGATGCGGCTGGTCGCTGAAGCCCACGGCGACCGCGACATCGGAGGGCGCGGTCCCGGAGTCCAGCAGGCCACGGGCACGGCGTACGCGGGCGTCGGTGAGCCAGGTGTGCGGCGGCATCCCGTACTGCGCCTTGAAGGCGCGCAAGAGCGCGAAGGGGCTCGTGCCGAGCTCCAGCGCGAGCCCTTCCAGGGAGGGCGGCTCGGTCATGCGCTCCTCCAGCAGTGCCCTGGCCAGGGCCGCCGTACGCGCACCGGACGCCCTGGGCGTACGGGAGGAGGCCAGGCTCCCGCCGTGACTGCCGAGCAGCCGGGCCACGGCGACCCTCAGGAGACTGTCGGCGGCGAGCGCGTTGCCCGCTTCGGCCGCCTGGTAGACGCCGGGTATCAGCGCGGCGGTTCCGGGGTCGTCGACGAGAACCTCGCGGAAGCCGGGCGTCCCGCGTACGGTGCTCACCTCGCGCGCGATCTCCCGGACCAGGTCCGCCGAGGGGTAGAGGGCGACGTACGCCCAGCCGTCGGGAGTTCCCGACCGGGCGGAGTGCGGCACCTCGGGATTGAACAGGATGACCTCACCGGGCCCCGCGTCGACGACGCCCTCCCACACACGCATCCGCTCCACTCCGCTGATCACGGAACCGAGGAGGAAACTGTCGTGGCTGTGGCGGGGAAAGGCGTGCCGGACATAGCGGGCGCTGAGCAGTTCGAGGCCCGGCAGCTCGTCGTACCGCCAGTGCCTCGCCGATTCGCTCCGCGCCGGACCGCTCATGCGGCCATTGTGCCTCGCACGGCGCCGCATCTTCCGCCGAACCCCTTCTGACCTGCACCTTCTCGATGCAGGCGTCGATTGTCAGTGGTGCGGTGCACGATGGGGGACATGGCCAGGACTGCGCTCGACTCCTTCTCTCCCGCGACCCGGAGCTGGTTCACGGGAGCGTTCAGCGCGCCCACCGCCGCGCAGGAAGGGGCCTGGCGGGCGATCGGGGAGGGCTCGGACGTCCTGGTCGTCGCCCCGACGGGCTCGGGGAAGACGCTCGCGGCCTTCCTCGCCGCCCTGGACCGGCTGGCGTCCACGCCCCCGCCCGCCGAGGCCAGGATGCGCTGTCGCGTGCTGTACGTATCACCGCTGAAGGCCCTGGCGGTCGATGTGGAGCGCAATCTCCGCAGCCCGCTCACCGGTATCCGCCAGGAGTCGGTGCGGCTGGGGCTGCCCGAGCCGGAGGTCCGGGTCGGTATCCGCTCGGGGGACACCCCGGCCGCCGAGCGCCGGACGCTGGCCACCAGACCGCCGGACATCCTGATCACCACACCCGAGTCGCTGTTCCTGATGCTCACCTCCTCGGCCAGGGACGCGCTCGCGGGTGTGGAGACGGTGATCCTGGACGAGGTGCATGCCGTCGCCGGGACCAAGCGGGGCGCCCACCTCGCCCTGTCGCTGGAGCGGCTCGACGAGCTGCTGCCGCGCCCTGCCCGCCGTATCGGTCTGTCCGCGACGGTGCGTCCGGTGGACGAGGTGGCCCGCTATCTGTCCCCCCGGCGGAAGGTGGAGATCGTCCAGCCGCGGTCGGGCAAGGAGTTCGATCTGTCGGTGGTGGTGCCGGTGGAGGACCTGGGGGAGCTGGGCGGGTCGCCGGCCTCCGAGACCTCGCCGGCCCCGTCCGGCGGCGACAAACCCTCGATCTGGCCGCACGTCGAGGAGAGGATCGCCGATCTCGTCCAGTCGCACCGCTCCACCATCGTCTTCGCCAACTCCCGCCGCCTGGCCGAGCGCCTGTGCAACCGGCTGAACGAGATCGCGTACGAGAGAGCCACCGGCACCCCGTTCGACTCGCCCGGCTCCGCCACCGCCGCGCCCGGGGCGGCCGTCCCGGCCGAGATCATGGCCCAGTCGGGGGCCGCGCAGGGCGCCCCGCCCCTGCTCGCCCGCGCACACCACGGCTCGGTCTCCAAGGAGCAGCGCGCCCTGGTGGAGGAGGATCTCAAGGCGGGCCGGCTGCCCGCCGTGGTGGCCACCTCCAGCCTGGAGCTGGGCATCGACATGGGCTCGGTGGATCTCGTCGTCCAGGTCGAGTCGCCGCCGTCCGTGGCATCCGGCCTCCAGCGGGTGGGCCGTGCGGGCCATCAGGTCGGCGCGGTCTCCACTGGGGTCGTCTTCCCCAAGTACCGGGGCGATCTGGTCCAGGCCGCCGTGGTCACCGAGCGAATGCGCACGGGCTCTATCGAGGCGCTCCGGGTTCCGTCGAATCCGCTGGACGTGCTGGCGCAGCAGCTGGTCGCCATGGTCGCGCTGGACACCTGGCAGGTGGACGACCTGCTGGCGCTGACGCGCCGGGCGGCGCCGTTCGCCTCGCTGCCGGAGTCGGCCTTCACGGCCGTCCTCGACATGCTCGCCGGACGCTATCCCTCCGACGCCTTCGCCGAGCTGCGTCCCCGTGTCGTCTGGGACCGGGTGGCGGGCACGGTCACGGGCCGGCCCGGCGCGCAGCGCCTCGCCGTGACCTCGGGGGGCACGATCCCGGACCGCGGACTGTTCGGCGTCTTCCTCGCGGGCGCGGACCCCAAGAAGGGCGGGGGCAGGGTCGGGGAGCTGGACGAGGAGATGGTGTACGAGTCGAGGGTGGGCGACGTCTTCACCCTGGGCACCACCTCCTGGCGCATCGAGGACATCACCCGCGACCGGGTCCTGGTCTCCCCCGCCCCCGGGGTGCCGGGCAGGCTGCCGTTCTGGAAGGGCGACCAGCTGGGCCGCCCGCTCGAACTGGGGCGCGCGGTGGGCGCGTTCCTGCGGGAGGTGGGCGCCCTCTCCGCCGAGGACGGCAGGCTGAGACTGCTGGCCGCGGGCCTGGACGCCTGGGCCGCCGACAATGTCCTCGCCTATCTCGACGAGCAGCGCCGGGCGTGCGGGCATGTGCCCGACGACCGGACGATCCTGGTGGAGCGGTTCCGCGACGAGCTGGGCGACTGGCGGGTGGTGATCCACTCCCCCTTCGGCGCCCAGGTGCACGCCCCCTGGGCGCTGGCCCTCGGCGCCCGCCTCGCCGAGCGGTACGGCATGGACGCGCAGGTGATGCACGCCGACGACGGCATCGTGCTGCGGCTGCCGGACGCCGACCTGATGGGCCTGGACCTTCTCGACCAGGACCCGGTCCATGTGGACACGGCGTTCGACAGCGAGCAGGCCCCGGTCGGCGCGGCCGACGCCCTCTTCGACAAGGGCGAGATCGCCTCGATCGTCACGGACCAGGTGGGCGGCTCCGCGCTGTTCGCCTCCCGGTTCCGCGAGTGCGCCGCGCGTGCCCTGCTGCTGCCCCGGCGCAGTCCCGGCAAGCGCACCCCGCTGTGGCAGCAGCGCCAGCGCGCGGCCCAGCTGCTCCAGGTGGCGAGCGAGTTCGGGTCCTTTCCGATCGTCCTCGAAGCGGTACGGGAATGCCTCCAGGACGTCTTCGACGTGCCGGGGCTCACCGAGCTGATGGGCGACATCGAGTCCCGCAGGGTCCGGCTGGTCGAGGTGACCACACCCGAGCCCTCGCCGTTCGCCCGCTCGCTGCTGTTCGGCTATGTCGCCCAGTTCCTGTACGAGGGGGACTCACCGCTCGCCGAGCGGCGCGCGGCCGCCCTCTCGCTGGACTCCCGGCTCCTGTCCGAACTGCTGGGCCAGGCCGAGCTGCGCGAGCTGCTCGACCCCGATGTCCTCACCGAGCTGGAGCGGGAGCTGCAGTGGCTCACCGAGGACAGAAGGATCAAGGACGAGGAGGGGGTCGCCGATCTGCTGCGGGTGCTGGGCCCGCTGACCGACGCCGAACTGGCCGAGCGCGGCTCGGATCCGCGCTGGCCGAAGGAGCTCGCCGCGTCCCGCCGGGCGATCCGGGTCAGGGTCGCGGGCGAGGACCGCTGGGCGGCGGTCGAGGACGCCGGCCGGCTGCGGGACGCACTGGGGACCGCGCTGCCGGTGGGGGTCCCGGAGGCGTTCACCGAGCCCGTCAAGGATCCGCTGGGCGATCTGCTGGCCCGGTTCGCACGCACCCACGGCCCCTTCACCTCGGCACGGGCCGCGGCGCGCTTCGGTCTCGGTGCGGCCGTCACGGACGGGGCGCTTCAGCGGCTGGCCGCGGGGGGCCGGGTGGTGCAGGGCGAGTTCCATCCCTCCGGGATCGGCCAGGAGTGGTGCGACGCGACCGTGCTGCGCCGACTGCGCCGGCGTTCCCTGGCGGCGCTGCGCCATGAGCTGGAACCCGTCCCGCCGGCCGCGCTCGCCACCTTCCTCCCCCAGTGGCAGCATCTGGGAGGCCACGGTCTGCGCGGGATCGACGGGCTGGCGCGCGCGATCGAGCAGCTCCAGGGTGCCGCGGTCCCCGCCTCCGCACTGGAGAAGCTGATCCTGCCCTCCCGTGTCCAGGGGTACGGCCCGGCGCTGCTGGACGAGTTGACCACCACCGGCGAAGTCGTCTGGGCGGGCGCGGGAGCACTGCCCGGCAAGGACGGCTGGATCTCCCTCTATCTCGCCGATGCCGCGCCGGTGCTCCTCTCCCGGCCCCACCCCCTGGAGCTCACCGCGCTCCACGAATCCGTACTCACCGCCCTCGGGCCCGGGTACGGCCTGTTCTTCCGTCAGATCGCCGACCAGGTCCGGGCCACCACCCACCCGGACGCGACGGATCCGCAGCTGGCCGACACCATCTGGGAGCTCGCCTGGTCCGGACGGCTCACCAACGACACGCTGTCACCGCTGCGTTCACTGCTCGGCTCGGGTCGCACCGCCGGCTCCACCGCCCACCGGGCGAAGCGGACCGTGCCACGGGGGAGGTACGGAAGCCTGACGGCGGCCGCCCGGCCCGCCTCCCGCAGCGGTCCGCCGACCGTGAGCGGCAGATGGTCGCTGCTCCCGGCCGCCGAGCCCGATCCGACGCATCGCGCGCACGCGCTGGCCCACACCCTGCTGGACCGCCACGGGGTGGTGACCCGGGGCGCCGTGGCGGCCGAGGGGGTCGAGGGCGGGTTCTCGGCGACGTACCGGGTCCTGTCCGCCTTCGAGGACAGCGGCCAGGCGCGCAGGGGCTATGTGGTGGAGGGGCTGGGGGCGGCCCAGTTCGCCATGGACGGCGCGGTGGACCGGCTGCGCGCGGCGGCGACCGCGCGGGAGCGCGGCGACGGCCGTGCGGCACCGCAGGCGGTGGTCCTGGCCGCCGCCGACCCCGCCAACGCGTACGGGGCCGCCCTGCCCTGGCCCGAGCCCCCGGACGGCGCCGGTCACAAGCCCGGCCGCAAGGCCGGCTCCCTGGTGGTCCTGGTCGACGGCGAGCTGACGCTGTACATGGAGCGCGGCGGCAAGACACTGCTGGCCTGGTCGGCCGACCCCGGCTCCCCCGCGCTCCCCGCGGCGGCCGAGGCCCTGGCGGAAGCCGCCCGGGCGGGCGCGCTGGGCACCGTGACGGTCGAGCGGGCCAACGGCGTCCCGGCGCTGTCCTCGCCCCTCTCCCGGCTCCTGGAGGCCGCGGGCTTCCACGCCACACCCCGGGGGCTGCGGCTGCGTCCCTGACGCATCGGAGCCGCCGGGCCGGACCGCCCGTCCCGGGTACCGCTCGGCAAACCCCCTCCGCCCGAAGACACCGGCCCGGGGCTCCCACCCGTCCACGCCCGGACGTCCCCGGCCCACCCGGACCTCCTCACCCGGCCCGGACGGCCCGCGTCGCGCATCATGGATGCCATGCCCGAAGGAGACACCGTCTGGCAGACCGCGAAGCGACTGCACACCGCCCTCGCCGGGCGGAGCCTCACCCGGTTCGATCTGCGGGTTCCCCGGTTCGCCACCGCCGACCTCACCGGCAGGACGGTGCTGGACGTCACCCCGCGCGGCAAGCATCTCCTCACCCGGATCGAGGGCGGCTTCACCCTCCACTCCCATCTGCGGATGGACGGCGCCTGGCGCGTCTTCGCAGCGGGCGAGCGGTGGCGCGGCGGCCCGGCACACCAGATCAGGGCCGTCCTCGGCAATGTCTCCTACGCGGCCGTCGGCTACCGGCTGCCCGTGCTGGAGCTGCTGCGCACCGATGACGAGGCGAAGGCCGTGGGCCATCTCGGCCCGGACCTGCTGGGCCCCGACTGGGACGCGGGAACAGCCCTGGCGAATCTGCTCTCCGATCCGGGCCGCGCGCTCGGCGAGGCGCTCCTCGACCAGCGCAATCTCGCCGGGATCGGCAATGTGTACAAGTCGGAGCTGGCGTTTCTGGCACGGGTGACGCCCTGGCTCCCGGTCGGCGGCCTGCCCGAAGGGGTTCCCGAGCGGCTGGTCGTCACCGCCCACCGGCTCCTCGAAGCGAACAAGAACACCTTCGACCGCCGGACCACGCCCGGGGGCACCGCCGCCACCCGCCGTTCCAGGCTGTATGTCTACGGCCGCGAGGGCCTGCCCTGTCTGCGCTGCGGAACCCTCGTCCGCAAGGCGGCCCAGGGCGACGGCGGGGGCGGCGAGCGCGTCACCTACTGGTGCCCGGGGTGTCAGACCGGACCGGCCGTCTGACGAACCTCCCGAGAGGCCGACGGACGGCACGGCCGACCGCCCGGTGGGCGAACTCCCCAGCCGGGCAGACCTGTCGGTCCGTCGGCGGGCGCCGGCAGCATGGTTGACGGTCCGTCAGATATGGTCGTACGGTCCCGGCATGCCACTCAAGGCGTACGACCTCACGGGCCGGACCGCGTTGATCACCGGAGCGGCCGGCGGGATCGGCAGAGCATCCGCCGTACTGCTCGCCGAGGCCGGGGCCACGGTCCACTGCGCCGACGTCGACGAGAAGGGCCTGGCCGGGACGCGCAGACTGATCGCGGACGCGGGCGGAACGGCGTACGTCCACCCGCTCGACGTGACCGACCGCGCGCAGGTGAGGGCCACGGTCGCCGCCGTAACCGCGGCGGCACGGCTCGACATCCTCGCCGCCATCGCCGGGATCATGCACAGCGGCACGGTTCTGGAGACCCGGGACGAGGACCTCGACCGCGTGCTGGCCGTCAACTTCAAGGGGGTTCTGTACGCATGCCAGGAGTCGGCCCGCGCCATGATCGCGGCGGGTACCCCCGGCTCCCTCGTCACCATGGCCTCCGGGGCCGTGGACGCCGCGAACGCCGGTCTGCTCTGTTACAGCGCGGCCAAGGCGGCGGTGGTCCAGCTGACCCGGACCCTCGCGACCGAACTGGGCCCGCACGCCATCCGGGTGAACGCCGTCGCCCCCGGCTGGGTCCGTACGCCCATGACCGACCGCCATGACGCGACGCTCCAGCGGCAGGCCGAGGCGGCGATGGTCCGGATCTCCCCGCTCCGCCGTGTCGGCGAGCCCGAGGACATCGCCCACACGGTGCTGCATCTGGCCTCGGACGCGTCCTCCTTCACGACCGGTCAGATCATCCGCCCGAACGGCGGCGTCGCCATGCCCTGGTGACACCGCCGTCCACAGCGCCCGCGGTGCCCCCGGCACCCGCGGAAGCGCCCCTGAAGGCGGTCACGTGGACCGGCAGCAGGCTGAGCCCCCATCCGCCTGCCGCCACGGCTCCCTCCACGAGCCCGGTCCGCTCCGGGACGAGTACGAGCCTCATGACGGCCCACCACCACAGCCCGCCGCCCGCCAGCGCGGCCAGCACGAGCCCGCGGGCGGCCGCTGGCACAAGGACGGGTTCGCGTCGCACCATGGCTGCCTCCCTCCGGTCCACGCTAGCCCGGCGCCACCCCACCGAGGGAGGCGCACCGGATGCAAGCCCGGCGCACGGGACCCGGGCGCGCGCGGCGACCCACGCGCCTGTCCAGGGGCCCGGTTCAACAAGCCGGCCCGTTCACCGGGCCGAACCACCGACCAGGCACCAGCAGACACGCATCAGGGCCCGGCACCGGCACGGCAGTCGTGCGCCGGCACCGGGCGCCGGGCCCGTCCACGGGGTTACGCGGCCCGTACGCTCCCGGTCCACGCACATGTACCCGGGACATCCACCGGAAGTCTCCCCCGGGACCACCCGGGCCGCATCCAGAACCGCACACAGCGGGCTGGGCGCCCGTTCGAGGGCGATCCGGCTCAAACCCCCCATCCACCTCGCCGGCACTCTCCTGGCCGCACCACGCACATACGCACATACGCACCCACAGGCACACGCCGCACGCACCACACCCGCACCCGCACCCGCAGGCACTTCACCCGCACGCACCCGCTCGCCGCGCCGCCAAAGGCATGACAAGTCCGGTGTGCCCGGACACCGGTGACGCCGCGCAGGTGCGCGCTTCGCCGTTTCCCCCACACCGTGCGCACAGGTGCTCGATGATGACGGTCCCAACAACCGTCCCAGGAGAAACATGCGTACCCGCTTCACCACGGCCGCCGTCATCAGCGTGCTCCTGGCTCTCACCGCCTGCGGTGCGAAGCCCGAGCCGGACAAGCAGGCCTCGGACAAGCCGACACCCCCCGGCGGCAGCGCCGCCGAGGCGGTGACCCCGGAGCAGCAGGCGAGTGCGCGCAAAGCCGCCGGCGTCCCGGAGGAGCCCACCGGGGCCAAGCGCGCCGAACTGCTCGCCACCATCGGCAAGGTGGCCCCGGACGCGGCCGAGCACGAGGAGAAGGCCGTCCTCGCCGCACTGAACCAGTGCGCGGCGATCCACGCGAAGGCCCCCAAGCTGGACTGGCTCGCCTCGCAGCGCTTCAGCTACAAGGGCGTGAACACGAGTGAGACACAGGGCAAGAAGCTCAACCAGGCCCTGAAGGACGGCTTCTGCAAGGTGTAGACACGCCTCCCGGACACCGGACACCGCTCGCCGGCCACCTGCCACGTACCGGCCGCGCCGCCCGGACGGCCCACCGCTGGTCCGCCACCGGCAGACCCCCGGCACGCGCTCGGGCAGGACCGGTACGCGGGACGGCCCCCGAGGAGTGACTCACTCCTCGGGGGCCGTCTCCCCTGCCGCCAGGGGCCAGCGCCCGACGCAACACACCCGGACGCGGCACAACCGCACGCCGCACACCGGTACGCGGCACATCCACGGCCGACCGCGACGGTGGGCGACGACCGCCCGCCACCGGCCCGTTGATCGATCAGGCCACGGGACCGCCACGCCATCGGGCGGCCACCGACCGGGTCAGGCGCTCTCCGCCTGGAACATCCACGCGTGCTTCTCCAGGTCGGCCGTGAGCCCGATCAGGATGTCCTGGCTCACCGGGTCCGGGTCCCCGGTCACCGCGATGCGCTCGCGCATACGGGCGATCACCGCGCCGAGCGCGTCCACCAGGGTGCGGACGGCGTCGACGTCCTTGATCCAGCCGTCGGGGGTAGTGCCGATCGCGCTCTGGGCCGCCACGGTGGCGGCCCGCCCGTCAGGGGTCACTCCGATCGCCGAGCAGCGCTCGGCCACGGTGTCGGAGTGCAGCCGGGCGGTGTCGACGACCTCGTCGAGCTGGAGATGCACGGAACGGAACCGCGGCCCCATCACGTTCCAGTGGACCTGCTTGGCCACGAGCCCGAGGTCAACCAGATCGACGAGCGCGCCCTGAAGTGCTTCTCCGACCGTCTTCAGGTCGGCGTCGGACAGCGGGCTCTTCACGACAGACATGCGTTCCTCCACTCGGTTGCAAGACCATTTCCCACCATGACATATCGACCCGAGCGGAACATTTCGGGGATGGTGCGCAACGCCCTCCACCGGGCTCATCCGGTCGGCCACTCCTGCGGACCGAAGCGGAAGCCGCCAGGTCAGGACCGCCTCGCACCGAGCACCCGGCCCGCAGAGCACCGCACGGCCACCGCGCCCCGGCCACGGCACCCCTCACAGGCCACCGGACCCGTGAACCGGCACCCCACCGGCACCCCGGGACACCGCGGGTACACCGCACCCCGGGAAACCCCGGCCGCCACCGGCACACCGCACATCCAGGAGCCACGGCCCCGGCGCCGCGTACACCGCGCACCGCCGTCGATGTCCGGGTCGCGGCAGCGGGTACCCGCTCCCGGACGGGCAACACAAAAACCCCGGCCCGCCGCCCTCACCGGGGCAGCGACCGGGGCTCGGCCCGTATCACAACGGCTCGGACCTGAACCGAGCCGCTCGAACCGGACCGCTCCGAACCTCGTACCGACGGCACACCGGCCGTACGGACGACGGGTCAGGCGGCAACGACGTCGACAGCCTCCGCCGGCGCCTTGATCGTCACCCGCTCCGTCGGCACACCCGCCACCGACGTCACGGAGACGGAATTGAGCATCGGGCGTACTGGCGCAGGCACCGGCTCACTGGCCGCTGCCGACTCGGCCAGCTCGGCCAGCGAGAGTTCGTCGCTCACTTCACGCATGAGCTCGGACATCCGTACGTCAAGCGCGTCGCAGATCGCGGAGAGCAGCTCGGAGGAAGCCTCCTTCTGCCCCCGCTCCACCTCGGAAAGATAGCCGAGCGAAACTCGGGCGGACGAGGAGACTTCGCGCAGAGTACGGCCCTGGCGCTGGCGCTGCCGACGCAGCACGTCACCCAGCAGGCGACGGAGCAGAATCATCGGTGGCTCCCTCCTCGGACCGCGTAGCCGCATCCTTCACGCCCCACCGTACCGCCTCGCGCTGCGGCCGTGCGGGGAGCGATGTCGTGTTCACTCAGGGCTGCAAACATCAATTCCCCCCGTTCTGTTCCGTATCCTGTGCCCGCGCATTTTCCCGCAGTTCGCCGGAGAGCAGCGCGAGCACGCTCCGTACACTCTCTCTACGGATTTCCGCCCGGCTCCCGTTCAACCTCAGCGCGGCCACTTTCTCACCTCCGCAGGGTCGCGATACGGCCACGAAGACCGTTCCGACCGGGCGGCCGTCCTGGGGCTCCGGGCCCGCGACGCCGGTGGTGGCGATGCCCCAGTCCGCCCCCAGGGCCGTACGGGCTCCCGCCGCCATCTGCCGCGCCACCTCGGGGTCCACCGCGCCGCGCTCCGCCAGAAGGGCCCTGTCGACACCGAGAACGTCCCGCTTCAGGGCCGTCGCGTAGGCCGTCACGGACCCGCGGAAGGCCGTCGATGCTCCGGGTACGGAGGTCAGCTCCGCGGCCACCAGACCGCCCGTGAGGGACTCGGCGACGGCAAGGGTCTCGCCACGCTCCGCAAGCAGCGCGAGAACCCGCGCCGCCGCTGTACGGACCTCGGTCACCGTTGGTCCAGGGCGGTGCCGCGCTCCTTGGCCAGCCCCCTGCGCCGCAGCACGATCGCCTGGCGCACATAGTCCAGCCCCGTGACGACCGTCAGCACCACGGCGAGGGCCATCACCCAGAAGCGGAGGGTCGCCAGCCCCCCGGTGAGCGCCAGGACGTACATCCCGACCGCCGTGCCCTGCGCGAGCGTCTTCAGCTTGCCGCCGCGGCTGGCCGGAATGACTCCGTGCCGGATCACCCAGAACCGCATCAGCGTGACCCCCAGCTCACGGAAGAGGATCACACCGGTCACCCACCACGGCAGATCGCCGAGCGCGGACAGGGTGATCAGACCGGCCGCCATGATCGCCTTGTCGGCGATCGGGTCGGCGATCTTCCCGAAGTCCGTGACGAGGTTGTACGCGCGCGCGAGATGGCCGTCGAAGACATCGGTGATCATGGCGACGGCGAACGCGGCCCACGCCCAGGCCCGCCAGACCGGGTCGTATCCGCCGTCCTGGAGCATCAGGACCACGAACGCGGGCACCAGCACCAGCCGGATCATGGTCAGGATGTTGGCGATGTTCCAGAGGCTGGCCTGGTTGACGGCCGCAGCGCCCAGCTTGCCGCCGGGTGCGGGCCTTCCGGTCCCGCCCCCCGCGGACGCCGGCACTCCGGTCATCTGCCCGCCTCCTCGCCCCGCCCGCGGCGGCCGCCCTCCGGCCCGCCGAAGGCATGCGAGGCCGCCAGGGCCGCCGTGTGCCCGGCCTCGGCCGGCGCCTTCCGCGCCTCACGGGCGTCCGGAGCCGCGGTGCCGGTACCGGCCGCACCGGCACCCGCCGGAACCGCGCGATCCGAGCCCGGAGCGACCGCGCCCACCAGAACCTGATGGTCCGCTTCCGGAAGACCGCGGTACTCGGCCACCAGGTCGACCCCCTCCGTGCCGACGGCCACGGCCCTGACCATGCGCCCGGGCACCAGGCCCTCGCGGGCGGTGAACACGATCTGGCCGTCCGTCTCCGGCGCCTGGTGAGCGGCCCGGCCGATCGCGCCGTCCTCACCGTCGACGGACTCGACGAGCACCTCCAGGCTCTCCCCGATCCGCTCCTCGGCGCGCTGCGCGGTCAGCTCCTCCGCCAGCCGGGACAGATGCGCGAGCCGCTCGGCGACGATCTCCCCGTCCAGCTTGTTCTCGTACGAGGCCGCTTCCGTGCCCTCCTCGTCGGAGTAGCCGAACACACCGATGGCGTCCAGCCGCGCTCCGGTGAGGAAGCGCTCCAGCTCGGCGAAGTCCGCCTCGCTCTCCCCAGGGAAACCGACGATGAAGTTGGAGCGCACACCGGCGTACGGGGCCTTGGCCCGGATGGTCTCCAGCAGTTCGAGGAACCGCTCGGTGTCGCCGAAACGCCGCATCGACCGCAGCACCCCGGCCGCGGAGTGCTGGAAGGAGAGGTCGAAGTAGGGCGCGACACCGGGCGTGGAGGTCAGCACGTCGATCAGCCCCGGCCGCATCTCGGCGGGCTGGAGGTAGCTGACCCGCACCCGCTCGATGCCGTCGACCGCCGCCAGCTCCGGAAGCAGGGTCTCCAGCAGCCGGATGTCGCCGAGGTCCTTGCCGTAGGAGGTGTTGTTCTCCGATACGAGCATGACCTCCTTCACGCCCTGCTCGGCCAGCCAGCGCGTCTCGCCGAGCACATCGCCGGGGCGCCGGGAGATGAAGGAGCCCCGGAACGAGGGGATGGCGCAGAAGGTGCACCGCCGGTCGCAGCCGGAGGCGAGCTTGACGGACGCGACCGGGCTGGTGCCGAGCCTGCGCCGCAGCGGTGCGCGCGGACCGGAGACGGGCGCGACGCCCTCGGGGAGATCGGCGGGCGCCTCGGGAAGCGCGACGGCCTCCCCGTGCCCGGGGAGGGCCACATCGGTTGCCCCCTGGCGCTCGACCGGGCTGAGCGGAAGGAGTTTGCGCCGGTCACGGGGGGTGTGCGAGGCGTGGACACCGCCGCTGAGGATGGTCTGGAGCCGGTCGGAGATATCGGAGTAGTCGTCGAAGCCCAGAACGCCGTCGGCCTCGGGCAGCGCGTCGGCCAGTTCCTTGCCGTACCGCTCGGCCATGCAGCCGACGGCGACCACGGCCTGGGTGCGGCCGTGGTCCTTGAGATCGTTGGCTTCGAGGAGGGCGTCGACGGAGTCCTTCTTGGCCGCTTCGACGAAGCCACAGGTGTTGACGACCGCGACATCCGCGTCGGCGGCTTCCTCGACCAGCTCCCAGCCGTCCGCTGCCAGACGGCCTGCTAGCTCCTCCGAGTCCACCTCGTTACGGGCGCAGCCAAGAGTGACAAGGGCGACGGTACGGCGTTCGGGCATGGGCTCAACACTACTTCGTCCAGGCGGGCGCCCTTGCCCGAGGCTCCCGGCCTTGCGGCGCCGGGGCCCCTGCGACCTGCGGTGTCAGCCGTGTGAACCGGCCCTGGGAATCGCTCGTCCTAGCCTGCCTCGGGGTCTCCCCTGGTGTACGAGAGCCGCTCGACCTGGCCGGGCTCGAACTCGTCCTGGACCTTCTTGCCGTTCACGAACAGCTCGATCGCCCCCGCGTTCCCGAGGATGAGGTCGATGCGCCGGTCGTCCTGGAAGATCTTGGACTCGCCCTTGGCGAGCGTTCCGTCGAAGATCTGCTTGCCGTTGTGGGACTTGGCCGAAATCCAGCTCTTGTCCTTGAGCACGGTCAGCTTGACCGTCACCTTGTCCTTGGGGACGGCCGCGATGGCGTCGCTCCCGGTCGGGGCGGGCTCGGGGCCGGCGGGCTTGTCCGTGGACGGCTTCTTCGTACCGGCCGACTTGCCGGCCGTCGGTCCCTCCGCGACCTGGCCGCTCTTGTTGCCCTCGTCGCCGTCGCCGCTGAAGAGGGTGAAGCCGACGAAGCCGACCACGGCGACGATCGCGGCGACCATCGCCGCGGTCCAGTTGGGGCGGCGCGGCTCGGGCCGGATCCGCTCGGCCTCGAACAGCGGCGCGGCGGGGGTCGGCGCCGGCCGCCCGCCGTGCTCGGCGTCGTACTGCTCGACCAGCGGGCCGGGGTCGAGGCCGACGGCCCTCGCGATCATGCGGATGTGCCCGCGCGCGTAGACATCGCCGCCGCTGCGGGTGAAGTCGTCCTGCTCGATGGCGTGGACGATCGGGACGCGTACGCGGGTGGTGGCACTGACCTCGTCGACGGTCAGGCCGGAGTCGATACGGGCCTGCTGGAGCACGTAGCCGATCGAAGGCCGGTCGTCCTGGTCGGAAGGCCGGTCGTCTTCGGGGGAGTTGCCGATGGACACGAGGGCGCCTTTCGAGCGTGTAACCACCTGCCGGAGGTTCAGTCTATGGGTGGTACGAAAGGGTGGGGCAACCGGGCGGAGGGACTTTGTACGCCATCGGAATGGCCGGCACATCCGTGATGGTGGAACACATTTTTCCGTCCCCTTCTCCAACTTGACGTAGCGCCGGGGGAAACGGTTGCTCTGCCTCCCTTACGGGTGAGTCCGGCCCGCCCGAATGGCGGGACGCGCCTCTCCCACGGGGGTGGAGCTCCCCCGGAGCCGAAGCCGGACCGGTGCCGAGGCCCGGACCGGAGCGGAAGCCGAGGCCCTGACTCCGCCTCCTCGCTCCGGTCCTCGGCACGTGACGTCCTAGGAAGGAGACTCCCCCCGGATCACGGCCAGCACTCCATCCAGCTCGTCGGGCTTCACGAGAACGTCACGCGCCTTGGAACCCTCGCTGGGACCGACGATGTTCCGGGACTCCATCAGGTCCATCAGCCGGCCCGCCTTGGCGAAGCCGACGCGCAGCTTGCGCTGGAGCATGGACGTGGACCCGAACTGGGTGGAGACCACCAGTTCGGCCGCCTGGCACAGCAGGTCGAGGTCGTCGCCGATGTCCTCGTCGATCTCCTTCTTCTGCTTGCTGCCGACCGTGACGTCGTCGCGGAAGACGGGGGCCATCTGGTCCTTGCAGTGCTGGACGACGGCCGCGACCTCCTCCTCGGTCACGAAGGCGCCCTGCATACGTGTGGGCTTGTTCGCGCCCATCGGCAGGAAGAGCCCGTCACCCTTGCCGATCAGCTTCTCCGCGCCGGGCTGGTCCAGGATGACCCGGCTGTCGGCGAGCGACGAGGTGGCGAAGGCGAGCCGCGAGGGCACGTTCGCCTTGATCAGACCGGTGACCACGTCGACGGACGGCCGCTGGGTGGCCAGCACCAGATGGATGCCGGCCGCGCGCGCCAGCTGGGTGATCCGGACGATCGCGTCCTCCACATCGCGCGGGGCGACCATCATCAGGTCCGCCAGCTCGTCCACGATGACCAGCAGATACGGGTACGGCTGGAGCTCGCGTTCGCTGCCCTCCGGCAGCTTGACCTTGCCGTTGCGAATGGCCTGGTTGAAGTCGTCGATGTGCCGGTAGCCGAAGGCCGCGAGGTCGTCGTAGCGCAGATCCATCTCGCGCACGACCCACTGGAGCGCCTCGGCGGCGCGCTTGGGGTTGGTGATGATCGGCGTGATCAGGTGCGGAATGCCCTCGTACGCGGTCAGCTCGACCCGCTTGGGGTCCACGAGAACCATCCGGACGTCCTCGGGGGTCGCCCTTATCATGATCGAGGTGATCAGGCAGTTGATGCAGGACGACTTGCCGGATCCGGTCGCTCCCGCGACGAGCACATGCGGCATCTTCGCGAGGTTGGCCATCACATAGCCGCCCTCCACGTCCTTGCCGAGCGCCACCAGCATCGGATGGTCGTCCTCGGCCGCGTCCGCCAGCCGCAGCACATCACCGAGGTTGACCATCTCGCGGTCGGTGTTGGGGATCTCGATGCCGACCGCGGACTTGCCGGGGATCGGGGAGATGATCCGTACGTCGGGGCTCGCGACGGCGTACGCGATGTTCTTGGTGAGCGCGGTGATCCGCTCGACCTTCACGGCCGGGCCCAGCTCCACCTCGTACCGTGTGACCGTCGGCCCCCGGGTGAAGCCGGTGACGGCCGCGTCGACCTTGAACTCCATGAAGACCTGCGTCAGCGAGGCGACCACCGCGTCGTTGGCCGCGCTGCGGGTCTTGCCGGGGCCGCCGCGCTCCAGCAGATCGAGCGAGGGCAGGGAGTACGTGATGTCCCCGGCGAGCTGGAGCTGTTCGGCACGCGGCGGGAGCGGCTGGGTCTCATCGGGCGCGGGCTTGGTGAGATCCGGTACGGACGGCTTCGCCCCGGGTTCGGCGGGGGGCCGCTCCGGCTCACGCGCGGACGGCACCGGGGACGCGGCACGCTGCCGGTCGGCCGTGACGTCCTTGGTCAGATCGGCGACCAGCGGGGACGGGGGCAGCCCGTTGTACACGGCGCCGTCGAGGGCCGCCGCCGCTGCCGCCGCCACGTCCACGGCGTCCATCGGGCGGTCCATGGCGGGCTGCACGGACCCCCGGCGGGGCCTGCGGTGCTGAAGGGCCTCGGACTCAGCCTGGTCGGGGTCGTACTCCGGCGCATCGCTCCGGCGCGCGGAGCGCCGTCCGCGCGCGGGTACGGCGCCGCGCCACTGCTCCTCGTAACGCTCGTCGTCGCCGGCGGCCTCGGCGTCCGCGCCGGGCTCGTACACGGGCTGGACGAGACCGAGTCTGACGCCGAGCTGCCGCAGGCGCTGCGGAATGGCGTTCACGGGCGTCGCCGTGACGACGAGCAGACCGAACACGGTGAGCAGAAGGAGCAGCGGTACGGCGAGCACCTCGCCCATGGCGAAGATCAGCGGCTTGGAGGCGGCCCAGCCGATCAGACCGCCGGCATCCTGTATGGCCTCGGTGCCCTCGCCGCGGCCCGGGGAGCCGCAGGCGATGTGGACCTGGCCGAGGACGCCGATGGTGAGGGCCGAGAGGCCGATCACGATCCGGCCGTTGGCGTCGGGCTTCTCGGGATACAGGATCAGGCGCACGGCGATGGCGCCCAGCAGTATCGGCACCAGCAGGTCGAGCCGGCCGAAGGCGCCGGTCACCAGCATCTCGACCAGATCGCCGACCGGGCCGCGCAGATTGGACCAGGTGCCGGCCGCGACGATCAGGGAGAGGCCCAGCAGCAGCAGGGCGAGGCCGTCCTTGCGGTGGGCGGGGTCGAGTCCCTTGGCTCCGCGCCCTATGCCGCGGAACATCGCTCCCACGGCGTGCGCGACACCGAGCCAGAGGGCGCGCGCGAGGCGGTACACGCCCCCTGTGGGGGACGGTGCCGGTTTGGGCGCGGGCTTCTTGGCCGCCGCTTTTCTGGGCGGCCTGGTGGCCGCCTTCTTGGCGGGTGCGGTCTTCTTGGCCGCGGCCTTCTTCGCGGGAGCCGCCTTCTTCGCGGCCGCGGAGGCGCCGCTCGTACGCCCGGGGCGCGGCTTCGCGGTGCCGGCCGTGCCCTGGGAACCCTTGCCGGACGTACGTGAGGCCATGATGGTGAGGTTACCGGTGCGAGAGGCGGGGGACACGTGTGCTTACGGGTTCACCCCCACGTGTCGCCTCGGGGAGGCGCCGAGGTGACGCTCCTTCAACCACGGAGGGTGAGCGGGGCCGTTCCGTGCGGCGTGGCCTGTTCCGTCCGGTCGGTGCCCGCCCGGTGAACCGGGCGCCGGGTTCCTTCCGGCGGATCGGGCCGGACGAGGTGAGCGTGATCGGCGGTGCCGGGGACACCGCCCGCCACGGCCGGGCCCCCCACCGTGCCCGAAGGGGCTACGGAGGACCCGCGAGCCCGGCAGGATCCCGAACGAGAGGCTCAGTTCTGCGAGGGAAGCGTGGGCGCTCCGCCGGTGCCGGGCTCCAGCGCGTCCAGGGCCCTGCGCAAACCCGTGAGTTTGCGTTCGAGATGGGCGGCGGTGGCGACGGCCGCCGCGTCGGCGGAGTCGTCGTCGAGCTGTTTGGACAGCGCTTCCGCCTGCTCCTCGACCGCCGCGAGCCGCGCGGACAGCTCGGCGAGCAGTCCGGCCGGCTCCTTGTTGTTGGAGCCCGCGGCGGGCCGGCCGCCGCCTTCGAGCTGGAGCCGCAGCAGGGCGGCCTGCTCACGCAGTTGGCAGTTCTTCATGTACAGCTCGACGAAGACCGACACCTTGGCGCGCAGCACCCAGGGGTCGAACGGCTTCGAGATGTAGTCGACCGCGCCCGCCGCGTAACCCCGGAAGGTGTGGTGGGGGCCGTGGTTGATCGCGGTGAGGAAGATGATCGGGATGTCCCGCGTCCGCTCCCGCCGCTTGATGTGCGCGGCCGTCTCGAATCCATCCATTCCGGGCATTTGCACATCAAGCAGAATGACCGCGAAGTCGTCTGTCAGCAGCGCCTTGAGCGCTTCCTCCCCTGACGATGCCCGCACCAGCGTCTGATCGAGCGCGGAGAGAATGGCCTCCAGCGCCAGCAGATTCTCCGGCCGGTCATCGACCAGGAGGATCTTGGCCTTCTGCACCATGCCCCGTCCTCCTCGCCCCGGCTTGGGGTCTCCCCGGCTCCATGAGCACGGGGGACGCACCGGGCGCCGCCCCAGGGGACGACTCCCTTGCGCCGCCCGTCCTTGTGCCGGTCATGGTAGCCGCACCCTGCCCGTCGACACACCCTGTCACCAGGATGTCACTGTGCACGGAGCGGAAACGTAGCGGGAGACCGAAAGGTTCCCCGAAAGCCACCGTCTCACACACCTTCAGCCACAGTCAGTCAACAACTGACAGAGATCCGAACACAATTCGCTCACTTTCCGCGCATCCACTGCTCCATCACCGAGAGCAGATGGTCGGGATCCACCGGCTTGGTCACATAGTCGGAGGCACCCGACTCGATGGCCTTCTCCCGGTCGCCCTTCATCGCCTTGGCGGTCAGCGCGATGATCGGCAGCCCCGCGAACTGCGGCATCCTGCGGATCGCGGTCGTCGTGGCGTACCCGTCCATCTCCGGCATCATGATGTCCATCAGCACGACCGTCACATCGTCGTGCTGCTCCAGGACTTCGATGCCCTCCCGTCCGTTCTCCGCGTACAGCACGGAAAGACCGTGCTGCTCCAGCACGCTGGTGAGCGCGAAGACATTGCGGATGTCGTCGTCGACGATCAGCACCTTCTCGTTGTCGAAGCTGAACGTCCGCCTCGGCTCCGGGACCGCCTCCTGCTGCCCCGCGTCCCGGCCGCCCCGGCCCTTCCCGGTGGTGCCCTCCGGTGCGGCCCCGGCGTCACCTCCGCCGTCCCGCTGCCCGGGCGTGGGCAGCGCCGCCTTCTCCCGCGTAGCGCTCAGCGCCTTGCGGCGACGGCGGAAGAGCGCGGCCGGACCGGACTCACCCGGCACCATCCGCTCGGGCCGCTCGGTCGGAGCGCTGACCTCCATCCCCTGTTCCGCCCCGCCCGTCCCCGAACCTCCGGCAGGCGCTTCACTCGGGTGAAGAGGCAGATAGAGCGTGAACGTCGAACCACGGCCGGGTTCGCTCGCCGCGTGGATCTCACCGCCGAGCAGCCGCGCGATCTCCCGGCTGATCGAGAGCCCCAGCCCCGTACCGCCGTACTTGCGGCTCGTCGTCCCGTCGGCCTGCTTGAACGCCTCGAAGATGACCCGCATCTTGCCCGCCGCGATCCCGATCCCCGTGTCGGTGACCGAGAAGGCGATCAGATCGGCGTCCGGGTCCTGGAGCGAGCCGACCTCCAGCAGCTGCTCCCGGATCGACTGCGGCACATCCGCGCTCGCCGGCCGGATCACCAGCTCCACCGCACCGGAGTCGGTGAACTTCACCGCGTTCGACAGCAGGTTGCGCAGCACCTGCAGAAGCCGCTGCTCGTCGGTGTGCAGGGTCGCGGGCAGTTCCGGGGAGACCCGTACGGAGAAGTCGAGCCCCTTCTCCGCGGTCAGCGGCCGGAAGGTGGCCTCCACATAGTCGACCAGCTGCACCAGCGCGATCCGGGTCGGGCTGACGTCCATCTTGCCCGCCTCGACCTTCGACAGATCGAGGATGTCGTTGATCAGCTGCAGCAGGTCCGAACCGGCGCCGTGGATCGTCTCCGCGAACTCCACCTGCTTGTGCGAGAGATTCCCCTCCGCGTTGTCCGCGAGCAGTTTCGCCAGGATGAGCAGCGAGTTCAGCGGCGTCCGCAGCTCGTGCGACATGTTCGCCAGGAACTCGCTCTTGTAGCGCATCGAGACCGCCAGCTGCTCGGCCCGCTCCTCCAGCACCTGCCGGGCCTCTTCGATCTCGGTGTTCTTGACCTCGATGTCACGGTTCTGCTGCGCCAGCAGCTCCGCCTTCTCCTCCAGCTCGGCGTTGGACGACTGGAGCGCCTTCTGCCGGTTCTCCAGCTCGGCCGACCGCTCGCGCAGCTGCTCGGTCAGCTCCTGCGACTGCTTCAGCAGCACCTCGGTCTTGGTGTTCACACTGATGGTGTTGACGCTCGTCGCGATCATCTCGGCGATCTGGTTCAGGAAGTCCCGCTGGATCTGGGTGAACGGCTGGAACGACGCCAGCTCGATCACTCCGAGCACCTTCCCCTCGAAGAGGACCGGCAGCACGATCACATGCGCCGGAGACGCCTCCCCGAGCCCCGACGAGATCTTCAGATACCCCGGCGGCACATTGACCTGGATGGTCCGCTTCTCCTCCGCCGCCGTCCCGATGAGCGTCTCGCCCGGCCTGAACGACGTGGGCATCAGCCCGGCGGAGTAGCCGTAACTGCCGCGCATGCACAGCTCGTACGAGATCTCACCGGTGCCCGAGACGTCCGAGCTGCCGCCCGTCGGCAGGGCCAGGAAGAACGCGCCGTGCTGCGCCGAGACCACCGGCGTCAGCTCGCTCATGATCAGGGACGCCACATCGTCGAGATCGCGCCTGCCCTGCATCAGACCGGAGATCCGGGCCAGATTGCCCTTGAGCCAGTCCTGCTCCTCGTTGGCGAGGGTGGTGTCGCGCAGATTCGCGATCATCGTGTTGATGTTGTCCTGGAGGACCTGGATCTCGCCGGCTGCGTCCACGTCGATCTTCAGATTGAGATCACCGCGTGTCACCGCGGTGGCGACGGCGGCGATCGCGCGCACCTGCCGGGTCAGGTTCCCGGCCATCTCGTTCACGGACTCGGTCAGGTCGCGCCAGGTGCCGTCGACGTCCCGTACCCGGGCCTGCCCGCCCAACTGCCCGTCCGTACCCACCTCGCGGGCCACCCGGGTGACCTCCCCGGCGAACGAGGAGAGCTGGTCGACCATCGTGTTGATCGTGGTCTTCAGCTCCAGGATCTCGCCCCGGGCATCGATGTCGATCTTCCTGGTGAGATCGCCCTTGGCGATCGCGGTGGTGACGGTGGCGATCTGCCGCACCTGCCAGGTCAGATTGGACGCCATCGAGTTCACGGACTCGGTGAGGTCCTTCCAGGTGCCGGAGACCCCCGGGACCTGTGCCTGACCGCCCAGTTCGCCCTCGGTGCCCACCTCGCGCGCGACCCGGGTCACCTCGTCCGCGAACGACGACAGGGTCGTCACCATCGTATTGACGGTCTCGGCCAGCTCCGCGAACTCACCGCGGGCCTCGACCGTCACCTTCTTCGTGAGATCGCCGTTGGCGACGGCCGCCGAGACCCGGGCGATGTTGCGCACCTGATTGGTCAGGTTGTTGGCCATCAGATTGACGTTGTCGCTGAGGTCCTTCCAGATGCCGGTGACACCCCGCACCCGCGCCTGACCACCCAGGACACCCTCCGTACCCACCTCGCGCGCGACCCGGGTCACCTCGTCCGCGAAGTCGGACAGCTGATCGACCATCGTGTTCACGGTCGTCACCAGTTCGAGGATCTCGCCCTTGGCGTCGACGGTGATCTTCTTCGACAGATCGCCCTTGGCGACGGCGGTGGTCACCTCGGCGATGCTGCGGACCTGGGACGTCAGATTGTTCGCCATGAAGTTGACGGACTGGGTGAGGTCCTTCCAGGTGCCGGAGACCCCCTGCACCTCCGCCTGCCCGCCGAGCATGCCCTCGGTGCCGACCTCGCGGGCGACCATGGTGACCTGCTCGGCGAAGTTGGAGAGCTGGTCCACCATCGTGTTGATGGTGTTCTTCAGCTCCAGAATCTCACCCCGCGCGTCCACATCGATCTTCTGCGACAGATCACCCCGCGCCACCGCCGTGGCGACCTGCGCGATGTTACGGACCTGGGCGGTGAGGTTGCCCGCCATGCCGTTCACGGAGTCCGTCAGATCGCGCCACACACCGGCGACGCCCGGCACCTGCGCCTGACCGCCCAGCCGGCCGTCGGTGCCCACCTCACGGGCCACCCGCGTGACCTGCTCGGCAAAGGCGGAGAGCTGGTCCACCATCGTGTTGATGGTGTTCTTCAGCTCCAGAATCTCACCCCGCGCGTCCACATCGATCTTCTGCGACAGATCACCCCGCGCCACCGCCGTGGTCACCTGGGCGATCTGGCGGACCTGCGACGTCAGGTTCCCCGCCATGAAGTTGACGGAGTCGGTCAGTTCCTTCCACGTACCGCTGACACCGTCGACACGGGCCTGACCGCCGAGACGGCCCTCCGTGCCCACGTCCCGAGCCATGCGCGTGACCTGGTCGGCGAACGAGGACAGCTGCGCCACCATCGTGTTGACGGTGTTCTTCAGCTCCAGCATCTCCCCGGCCACATCGACCGTGACCTTCTGCGACAGATCGCCGTTCGCGACCGCCGTCGTCACCTGCGCGATGTCCCGCACCTGGCCGGTCAGATTACGGAAGGCCGTGTTCACCGAATCGGTCAGGTCCTTCCAGGTCCCGGCCGCACCGGGGACCCCCGCCTGCCCACCGAGGCGCCCCTCGACACCGACCTCCCGTGCCACACGCGTCACTTCGGAACCGAACGACTGCAGCTGGTCCACCATCGTGTTGACGGTGTTCTTCAGCTCCAGCATCTCCCCGGCCACATCGACCGTGACCTTCTGCGACAGATCGCCATTGGCGACCGCCGTCGTCACCTGCGCGATATCGCGGACCTGCGTGGTCAGATTGCGGAAGACGGTGTTGACGGAGTCGGTCAGGTCCTTCCAGGTCCCCGCCGCGCCCGGCACCTGCGCCTGGCCGCCGAGCAGCCCCTCCCCGCCGACCTCGCTCGCCACCCGGGTGACCTCGTCCGCGAACGTACGCAGCGTCTCGGTCATCTGGTTGACGGTCTCGGCGAGTTGGGCGACCTCCCCGCGCGCGTTCACCGTAACCTTCTGCGACAGATCACCGTTCGCCACCGCGGTGGTCACCTCGGCGATGGCCCGCACCTGCGACGTCAGATTGCCGGCCATGGTGTTGACCGAGTCGGTGAGGTCCTTCCACACACCGGCCACACCGGGCACCTCGGCCTGACCGCCCAGCTCGCCCTCCGTGCCGACCTCGCGGGCGACCCGGGTGACCTCGGAACCGAGGGACTGCAGCTGGTCCACCATCGTGTTGACGGTGTTCTTCAGCTCCAGCATCTCCCCGTCGACATGGACGGTGACCTTCTGCGACAGATCCCCCTTGGCGACCGCCGTGGTCACCAGCGCGATGTCCCGCACCTGCGCGGTCAGCCGCTGAGCCATCGTGTTGACGGAGTCGGTCAGATCCTTCCAGGAACCGGACATTCCGCGCGCCTGCGCCTGCCCGCCGAGCTTGCCCTCGGTACCGACCTCCAGCGCCACCCGCGTCACCTCGTCGGTGAACGCCGACAGCTGGTCCACAAGGCTGTTGACCGTACGGGCGACCTTGAGGAATTCCCCGCGCAGCGGGCGTACGACACCGTCCCCGCCCTGGGAACGCAGTTCCATCCGCTGGTCCAGATCACCGTCGGCGACCGCGGAGAGCACCCGGCCCACCTCGGACACCGGCCGCGCGAGATCGTCCACCAGCGCGTTCGAGGCGTCCACCGCGGCCGCCCAGGAGCCCTCACAGGCGCCCGTCTCCAGCCGCTCGGTGAGCTTCCCCTCCCGGCCGACCACTCTGCGGACCCGGGCCAGCTCACCCGTGAGATGCAGATTCCGGTCCGCGACCTCGTTGTAGACGGCCGCGATCTCGGCCATCACATCGTCGCCCGACACGGTCAGACGCCTGCGGAAGTTCCCGTCACGCATGGACACCAGGGCGGCCAGCAGCTTGTTCAGAGCCGCCGTCTCCACCTCGGTTGTCCCATTGCTCCGGGATCGTCCGCCTTTCGCGCGCGTGGTTTGTGCACGCGCCGTCACGCCAGACTCCACCGTGTCCCTCCCGCAGGGGTTGACCGTACTGCCCGGGGCTCCCACCGGCAGCCTGCCCAGTGTTTCACCCGCGCCGAACCAGGCCATAACAGTTCGGCAGCTTCGCATAGCGTCCCCGCCCCCGGAGGGCGGAAACAGCGGCAACCGGCATCCGCTCGGACTGCGAAGGTAAGTAACCTGGCATCCGGCTGTCCAACCGCCCCGGTCCGCCCGGCCTGGGCGACACGGGCGCGAGCACAACGACCGGGCACCGGGAGGGACAGGCCGATCATGGCAGAGCCGGGCGTCGAGACGCGTACGAGGAGTTCAGTGATCACCGCTCGGGCGGCCGCCAGCTTCGACCCCGTCGGGCGGTCCGTGGCGACCGCCCGCGCCTTTGTGAGGGACACTCTCCAGGGCTGGGGGTACAGCGACGTCGTCGACGACGCGGTCGTCCTCACCAGCGAACTGGTCACCAACGCCGTCGTCCACGCTGGCACCGCCGCCGATGTGCTCTGTCTGCGTACGGAGGACAGCGTCCGGGTCGAGGTCGCCGACCGCTACCCGGAGCGCGAGGTCCCCATCCAGGGCACCGGCCACGCCTTCGCCTCCCTCGACAGCGAGAACGGCCGCGGACTTCTCCTGTGCTCCGCCCTGGCCTCCCGCTGGGGCGTCGAGTACACACCCACGTTCAAGCAGGTGTGGTTCCAGCTCGACCTCCCCCAGCGCCCGGTCGGCACCCGCTCCGCGGGCCCGGTGCTGCCGACCCAGATGCTCCCCGTCGCCGACGAGCGCGTCCGCGTCGCCGTCGCCCAGATCGACAGAACCGGCTCGATCTCCGTCTGGAACGAGGACGCCGAGCATCTCTTCGGTTACGCGGCGGAGCAGGTCATCGGCAAACCGCTGACCGACTTCGCCGCCTGGCCGCACACCCCCGGCATCGGCACGGGCATCGCCGAGGCGCTCCAGCTGTCCCGCTGGGAGGGCAGCTACGGCATCCGCGACCACGACGGCCGGGTCATCCCCGTGTACGCCTCCCACCTGCGGGTCCGTGACACCCAGGGCGAGCCCTCCACGGTCTGCCTGCTCGTCAAGGACGACGAGCGCGCCGTCCTCCAGACCCCGCAGCGCCACCCCGTCACCGAGTCCGGCTCGGAGAGCCACACCGCGGACCCCTTCGAGGTCTTCATCGGCTCCCCCGCCCCCGACGATCTCGACGGCCTCCTCCAGCGCACCGTCGAGCGCGCCCGTGACATGCTCGACGGCGACTCTGCCTTCCTGCTGCTCGCCACCGACGACGAGACCGAGTTGGAGGTACGGGCCACCACCGGGCTCCCCTCGGCCCGCCAGCGCTTCGCCCGCGTCCCCGTCGAAGCCGGCACCGGACGGTACGGCTCCGCCAGGATGCCCGCCGTCCACGAGGACCTCGCCTCGGTCCCCGGCGCGGTCCCTCTGCTCAGCTCCACCGGGATGCGCTCGGTCGTCACCGTGCCGCTCAAGGTCGAGGGCCGGCTGACCGGCTCCCTCGGGGTCGCCGCTGAATCCGCCGGCCGGTACACGAACGAAGAGGCGCTGCGACTGCAGTTCGCCGCCGACCGCATCGCCCTCGCCGTCGAATCCGCCCGCCTCGGCGAACTGGAACGGCTGCGCCGCGGCTCGCTCTCCTTCCTCGTCGAGGCGTCGGACCTGCTCGCGGGCACCCTCGACCGGGACCAGACCCTGGCCCTGATGGCCCAGATGACCGTCCCCACCCTGGCCACCTGGTGTGCCGTCTACACGATCGCCGACCAGGCGTCCGACCCGTACCTCAGCTTCGTGCTCCACGAGGACGAGGACCGCATCGACGGGCTCAAGGCCCTGCTGTCCAAGGTCGCCCCGCCCGACCCGGTCCCCACCCCCGGTGCCCGTGTCTGGACGGCTCCCGCCGAGGCCGCCCAGCGGGCAGCCCTCCTCGCCTCCAAGCGGGAACTCGGCCTCGGCTCCACGACGCCCGTCTCCTCCGGTATCGGCACCACGCTCGCCACCGCCGCGGCGGTCGGCGGCGAGACGGTCGTCCTGCCGCTGGTCGCGCGCAACCGTGTGATCGGCATGCTCACCCTCGGCAAACCCTCGGACGACCACTTCCGCCAGGAAATCCTGGAACTCGCGGAGGATCTCTCCCGGCGAGCGGCCCTCGCCCTGGACAACGCCCGGCTCTACTCCGAGCGCATGGCCATCAGCCAGTCCCTCCAGCGCAGCCTGCTCCCGCCCGAGTCCCCGCAGATCCCCGGCGTCGAGGTCGAGGTGATCTACCGCGCGGCCGGCGAGGGCAACGAGGTGGGCGGCGACTTCTACGATGTCTTCCCCATCCGTGACGGCGCGTACGGCTTCGCCATCGGCGACGTCTGCGGTACGGGCCCGGAGGCGGCCGCCGTCACCGGTCTGGCCCGCCACGCCCTCCGCCTGCTGGCCCGTGAGGGCTTCGGCGGCCCCGCCGTCCTGGAGCGGCTGAACGCCGCCATCCTCGACGAGGGCGCCCGCAGCCGCTTCCTCACGCTGCTCTACGGCGAACTGTGGCCCCAGGAGGACGGCAGCGCCCAGCTCAAGCTCGTCTGCGCCGGCCACCCTCTCCCCCTGCGCCTCCGCCAGGACGGCACGGTCGAGGCGGCGGCCGAGCCACAGCCCCTGCTCGGTGTCATGGAGGACCTGGAGCTGTACGAGCAGATGGTGACCCTCGCCCCGGGTGACGTCCTCCTCTGTGTGACCGACGGCGTCACCGAACGCCGCGAGGGCACCCGCATGCTCGGCGACGAGGGCCTCACCGAAGTTCTCACTGGCTGTACGGGCCTCACGGCGGGCGCGGTCGCCTCCCGCGTCCTGCGCGCGGTCGAACGCTTCGCCGCCGAGCCGGCCTCCGACGACATGGCCATCCTGGCGCTGCGTATCCCGGAGCCCCACAAGAACTGACGCAACACAAAAAGGCCCCCGCCACAAGGCGGGGGCCCTTTCTCTGTACCGAGCCCCAATACGGAATCGAACCGTAGACCTTCTCCTTACCATGGAGACGCTCTACCGACTGAGCTATTGGGGCCTGCTGCCCTGCGGCAACGAGGAAAAGCATACCCCGAGTCGACCCCTGCTTTGAACCAGCCCGGCGAACCAGAACCAGCTCCTGCGGATCGACCCCCGCATTGCCCCTTGAACGCAAAAATGCCGTGGTTCCCGGACTGTAAACAATCCAGGAACCACGGCCAACAATTGTTCGGCGGTGTCCTACTCTCCCACAGGGTCCCCCC
>NZ_JBIALS010000025.1:0-130752 GCF_042873655.1 Streptomyces sp. NPDC004609
CGAGGGCGACCCTCCGCCTTGCGATTGCACGCACCGGACGCCGCAGGCCCCGCCCTCCGGGCGGACGGCGCTACTTTCGATACACGCCCTAGGCCCCGGTCCCGGCTCCGGCCGCGGAACCCGGTCCCCGCAAGGGTCCGGAGGCTTGGAGCGGGGTTGGGGAGGGGCCTTCCCACGGGCCGCGGCGAGGGGTCCGCAGGGCGTCCCGGGAGGGCCCGGGAGGGGGACACGGAGGCTCTCACCACAGGACATCACCCTCCGTTCATCCATCCGTCGTCCTGTGACATGGCATGGCGGCGGGTGTTCGAGGGAATATCCCTTCCAGGTCGACGTCCGATCCACGAACGTCGTATCTCAGTGGGCGGCCCTACCGCCCACCCGGGAGGCCCTTTGCACACGAAGGAACGCACCTGCCGTGCGGACCGCGAGGAGGGCCGGAGCTCGGCCCGTGCACTGCGGCCCGAAGCCCGGCTCCCCTCCCGCCTCGGGCGGGGAGGATTCCCCGCCCGTCCTCGGCGGGGGCCCTGGCCCGCGACGGCATCGGTCCGTCGACCTCTTCCGAGGGGGTACGTCCTTCCGTGGTGAACAGCAGCACTAAGCGCCGGATGCCCGACAGGCGCACTTACGTTCTCGACACCAGCGTCCTGCTGGCCGATCCGAACGCCCCGACCCGATTCGACGAGCACGAAGTGGTGCTCCCGATCGTGGTCATCACGGAGCTGGAGGCCAAGAGGCACCATCCGGAACTGGGTTACTTCGCCCGCCAGGCACTGCGCCTGCTGGACGACTTCCGCATCCGGTACGGACGCCTCGACGCACCCATCCCCCTGGGCGACCTGGGCGGCAGCCTCCGGGTCGAGCTGAACCACTCCGACCCCGGGGTTCTCCCCGCCGGCTTCCGGCTGGGGGACAACGACTCACGGATCCTGGCGGTGGCGAGAAATCTCCAGGCCGAGGGGTACGACGTCACCGTCGTCTCCAAGGACCTGCCCCTGCGCATCAAGGCGTCCTCGGTCGGTCTGCTGGCCGAGGAGTACCGGGCGGAACTGGCCATCACCGACTCCGGCTGGACCGGTATGGCCGATCTGCCGCTCTCGGCCGAACAGGTCGACCTCCTCTACAGCGAGGAGACGCTGTTCGTCCCCGAGGCCGCCGAGCTGCCCGTGCACACCGGACTGGTCCTCCAGTCCGAGCGCGGCAAGGCGCTCGGCAGGATCACGGCCGAGGGCAATGTACGGCTGGTGCGCGGCGACCGTGAGGCGTTCGGCATCCACGGCCGCAGCGCCGAGCAGCGCATCGCCCTCGACCTGCTGCTGGACCAGGAGGTCGGGATCGTCTCGCTGGGCGGCCGGGCCGGCACCGGCAAGTCGGCGCTGGCGCTCTGCGCCGGGCTGGAAGCCGTCCTGGAGCGCCGGCAGCACCAGAAGGTGATGGTCTTCCGTCCGCTGTACGCGGTGGGCGGGCAGGAGCTGGGCTATCTGCCCGGCACCGAGGCCGAGAAGATGAGCCCCTGGGCCCAGGCCGTCTTCGACACCCTCTCGGCGGTCGCGGGCCGCGATGTGATCGAGGAGGTCCTCGGGCGCGGCATGCTCGAAGTCCTGCCGCTCACCCATATCCGGGGCCGCTCGCTCCACGACGCGTTCGTCATCGTCGACGAGGCGCAGTCGCTGGAGCGGAACGTCCTGCTGACGGTGCTGTCCCGGATCGGGGCCAGTTCCCGGGTCGTTCTGACCCACGATGTGGCCCAGCGGGACAATCTGCGTGTCGGCCGGTACGACGGAGTGGTCGCCGTCGTTGAGAAGCTGAAGGGGCATCCGCTCTTCGCGCATGTCACCCTCACCCGCTCCGAGCGCTCGCAGATCGCCGCGCTGGTGACCGAAATGCTGGAGGACGGCCAGATCTGACGTATCTGGGCCGTTTGCACAAAAAGCAGGTGACGCCGCCCCGGCAAAGCGCATGACTCTAGCGGGGCGGCGTCCTGTTGTGCGGCTCATTCCATGAAAACCCCGGGGCAAACTGCGTGTGAGCTTTCACACGCAATGAATAATTGCCTTGCGGCGTCCCGGTCCGGCAAAGTCTTGCTTCCGTCAGGCCCCGCACACGACACATACGCACCACCCGTGGTGCACCGCACCACCCACAACTCAAAAACCGCCGTCGTGTTGCCGCCCGCGAGCTTCACCGGCCGCTCCCGCAAGGGATGCCGGCCACGGGCCCGCGCCTCCTGTGACCCAAGCAGTGGGAGGCCAGCGCCAGGGGCACGATTCGCCCGCGGGGTCACCTGTGCGGGTGATGCTGGAAGGAAACCGTGTGAGCCGGATCTCGGTCCGGGGATTCGCCGTGGCGTCCGCCACCGCGGTCACCACCGTCGGAGCCGTTGTGGGCGTTGCCTCGGGCGACCCCCAGTCCTCGGGTGACAACCTTGAGGCAGCCGCTTCCGACGCGACCCTCCTCGCGGACATACCGCTGGGCCAGATGGCCCAGGTGCAGTCCCTGTCACTGGCCGAGCAGGCCGGCGCACAGGCCGCCGCCGCCGAATCGACGGCCCAGAAGTCGGCCGAGGAAGCGGCCCGGATCCAGGCGGCGAAGACCGCCGGGGAGAAGAAGGCCGCCGCCGAGGCGAAGGCCAAGAAGGAGCGCGAGGCCAAGGCGGCCAAGGAGCGCGCCAGCCGTGCCTCCGGGGGCGGGCGCGACGCCTCCAGCTTCCCCGCGAAGGGGTCCTACACCATCGCCGAGGTCAAGAGCATGGCCCGGCAGATGATCCCCGCCGACCAGTTCCAGTGCTTCAGCAACATCGTGGAGCGCGAGTCGGGCTGGCGCTACACGGCACAGAACCCCTCCTCCGGCGCCTACGGACTCGTCCAGGCGCTGCCGGGTTCGAAGATGTCGTCGGCGGGCGCCGACTGGCGGACCAACCCGGCGACCCAGATCAAGTGGGGTCTCAAGTACATGAACAGCCGGTACGACAGCCCCTGCGGCGCCTGGTCGTTCTGGCAGGCCAACCGCTGGTACTAGGGCGTGTTGCGACACCGGTTCCGGTAACACGTACCGGAACCGGCCGACGCTCAACTTCACGGAGCCCCTCACCGTCCATACGGTGAGGGGCTCCGTCGTGTGTTGTACCGTCGTCGGTCCCGGAGTCCCGGGGGGAGTCATGGGGGGAAGAGGAAGCATCATGTCGAGACTGCCGGGGTGGCTCGCGGGGCTGGGCGCCGGGCTCACACGCTTGTCCGAGCGCCTGGAGGAGCGCGGTGACGAGGACACGGACGACGGCGGCGACCCGCGTGACAAGGACGGCGGACACAGCACCGGAGCCGGGGCCCGGTCCGCGCCCGCCGGAACCCGGTCCGAAGCCGACCGCACCGACTCCGACTCCGACTCGGGCCCTCGGCCCGGCCCCGCTCCGGACCCTGAGAGGGGTCCCGGTCCCGCTCCGGACCCTGAGCCCGGCTCGGCGTCCGCACCCGGGCCCCGGGCCGACCCCGCGGCCGTCGCCGCCCCTGCCGGGCCCGGCCGCAGCGCCCGCGCGGACAGCGTCCCCGCGCCTCCCTCGTACGCCCCCGCCGTCGCGGCCAGGCCCGACCCCGTCTCGGCGATCCCGTGGGGCATGCGGGTCGCGGCCGAGGCGGGCTGGCGGCTGCTCGTCCTGGCGGGCACGCTCTGGGTGCTGACACGGGTCATCAGCGAAGTGCGGCTCGTGGTCCTCGCCTTCACCTCCGCGCTGCTGATCACCGCGCTGCTCCAGCCGACCGTGGCCCGCCTCCGGCGCCTCGGCATGCCGCGCGGGCTCGCCACCGCGGTCACCGCGGTCGCCGGATTCGTCATCATGGGCCTGGTCGGCTGGTTCGTCGTCTGGCAGGTCATGGAGAACCTCGACAATCTCTCCGACCGGGTCAGGGACGGTATCGACGAGCTGAAGCGCTGGGCGCTGGACAGCCCGTTCCATGTGACCGAGAGTCAGATCAACGACATCGCCGAGAACCTCAGCGAGACCATCGGCACCAACACCGAGGAGATCACCTCGGCGGGCCTCCAGGGCGTGACCGTGATGGTGGAGGTCCTCACCGGGATACTGCTCGCGATGTTCTCCACGCTCTTCCTGCTGTACGACGGGAAGCGCATCTGGCAGTGGGTCCTCAAACTCGTTCCGGCGCAGGCGCGCGACGGCGTCGCCGGGGCGGGGCCGCGCGCCTGGCGCACCCTGACCGCCTATGTGCGCGGCACGGTGATAGTGGCCCTGATCGACGCGATCTTCATCGGTCTCGGCATCTATTTCCTCGACGTTCCGATGGCCGTGCCCCTCGCCGTCTTCATCTTCCTCTTCGCCTTCATCCCGCTGGTCGGCGCGGTCATCTCGGGCGCGCTCGCCGTCGTCGTCGCGCTGGTCACCCAGGGCCCGTTCACCGCACTGATGGTGCTGGTCGTGGTGCTCGCCGTGCAGCAGATCGAGGGCCATGTCCTCCAGCCCTTCATCCTCGGGCGCGCGGTGCGCGTCCATCCGCTCGCCGTGGTCCTCGCGGTCGCCGCGGGTGGTCTCACGGCCGGGATCGGCGGCGCGGTGGTGGCGGTTCCGCTGGTGGCGGTCACCAACACCGTCGTCGGATATCTGCGGGCGTACGGCAAGGAACAGGCGACGCGCGACACGGCCCCGCCGCACGGCGCGACCGCGGTCGGCGCGTCCCCGGCGGCGCCGCGCGGCCCCGCCGTGGCACCCGCCCGGACCGCCCAGGAGGAAGAGTGATCTCCGAGCCCGAACTCGTCGACGACGGTGACCCGTCGCCCCGGCCATCGGCGTTCCGGCCGGACGTCCCCGGCCCGCGCGGGCCCGCCGGCCCCGGGGAGTCCGCGCCGGAGCCGCTGTTCCCGGACGACGAGGAGAAGCCGCCCCGTGAGCGCCCGCCGCTGCGGGCGTGGCTGTGGGGGCTCGGGGGAGCGGCGGCGGCCTCGGCCCTGTGGGCGGGCGGGCTGTACGCGTACGAGGTGTACGGGAACCACGACCCCGACACCGGGACGTACCGCACCAGCCGCAATCTCTGTCTGGACGCGGAACTGAAGTCGCTGCGGGCGGCCTACGGCAAGGTCCAGACACCGCAGTCCGATGTGTACGAGGACCGGGCCCTGGAACGGGCGGTCTGCTCGGTCAGCTTCCTGCGGTCCGGCTCGGCTCCGGCGGGGAACCCCGAGGCGAGCGCGTTCGTCCGCTACACCCTGCACAAGAAGACCGACCCCGGCCCGGAGTTCACCGCGAACGCCGCGTCGGAGAACATGTACGGGGGTGAGGACTCCACGGTGACGAGGCTCGACGGCCTGGGGGAGCGCGCCTATGTCGTCATCAGCTACGGCGTGCCCACGTTCCACGTCCTGGACGGTCAGGCCGTCCTCACCGTGGTCTTCGACCCCGGTGACGCAGGGAACGGCGAGGCGTCGCGGGCCGCGGGGGCCGCGGAGACGAGGTCCCATGTCATCGAGGACATGCGGGCGCTGATGAAGAAGCTCAAGAGCTGACGGAGCATCGGCCGGTGATGCGCCCGCCCGGTGAGTCCCCGGCCCGCGGGACCGCCGACCGGCCCGCGTGTCCCGCGGAACCGAAGGTCCCCCCGGGCGACCGGGTCCGGCCCGGCCGCTCCCGGCGGGCGGTTCCGCTCGGCGGTTCCGCGCCGGCCGTTGACCGGACGGCCTGTCCCGGACCGGTGGATACCGTAGGGAATCCTGCGTACGCGGTGACGTGGGTACGAGCCGCGCGAACGCCCCCGAAGTGACATCCCGGTATCCGGATTGAACACTTCCGGTCCGGCCGATGAAGAACGATTCGATCGTGGCCGGAAAGAAGCTGTGCCTGGCTAGCGTCCGGTCGTATGAAACGCATAAATACAGCGGCCGGGCTCTGTCTCGGCCTGCTGTTCCTCATGCTGGGCACAGGCGCCCAGCCGGCGGCGGCGCATGTGTCGCGCGAGCACGCCGAACTCGTCGTCGCCACCGGTGAGACGGTCACCAGCGGCCGTCTCGTCGTCCACAAGGACGTCGTGTCCCCCGTGCAGGCCGGCGCCTGGGCCGCCGGACTGCTCTCCGCCGGCTGCCCCGCCACCGGCGCGGGCGTCCCCGGCGACAACGGCGGCATCCCCGGCGGTGTCGTCGTCGAACTGGCCTGGAGCTGCCAGGTCGACTCCCTCGATCTGTCCGCGCTGCTCGCCGAGGGCGGACTGACGCAGGTCGTCACCGAGTTCGACGGCACCACCGTCGACGCCACGGCCGCCACCCCGCTCGTCGACGTCCGGGGCGTGCACGCCCTGCCCGCGTTCCCCTGGGCGACCGTCGCGCTCGTCACCGCCGCCGGTGCCGTGCTGGTGCTCGCCGCCTGGCGGCTGCCCGCCCTCGTCCGCGGGATGCGCACCGGCGGCCGCGGTGCACGCCGCTTCAAGCTCGCCACCGCCGGCGCCGTGGCCATCGCCTCGCTGGCGCCCCAGGCCGCCTTCGCCGCCGACGGCCCGGAGACGGCCACGGTCAACGTCAAGGGCACGGTCTTCAAGGACGCCAACGGCAACGGCAAGCGGGACAAGGGCGAGCGCCCCATGCCCGGTGTCGACGTGACCGACGGCGCCGTCTGGGCCACCACCCGCTCCGACGGCTCGTACGCCATGGACATCGACCCCAAGCGGCGCGAGACCGACCTCGTCCACATCGTCTCCCCGGACGGGTACACACCCGTGCTGCGCGAGGACTACATCCCGGCCTTCTTCCAGAAGGTCCCCGAGGACGGCGCCACCGGCGTCGACTTCGCGCTCGTACCCGACCGCAACGCCAAGAACCCCACCGAGAAGTGGGTCATGAGCTCCGACATGGAGGTCGGCAACCGCGACGACGCCGAGGGCAAGCGCGCCCTGCCGCGCTGGACCGGACAGGTCGAGGCCATGTCCGAGGTCGACGGCGCGACCATGCAGATCTCGACCGGCGACCTCACCGTCACCGACTACGCCGCCGAACCCCGCCGTCAGGCCGGTTACGACATCTTCAGCAAGGGACTGGAGGAGGGCGGGCTCGGCCACCCCTTCTACCCGGTGATCGGCAACCACGACTTCGGCGGCACCGCCGTGTCCAAGGGCTACGCCGGCAGCATGGAGTACTGGCGGCGCAACCTCGGCCCCGAGTGGTACAGCTTCGACCGCAACGGCCGCCACATCGTCGTCCTGGAGGACAACTACGACGCCAGCGGGCTCAAGCCGCAGCTCGAATGGCTGAAGCGCGACCTCGCCCGCAATGCCGTCGGCAAGCAGGTCTTCGTCTTCGCGCACCGCTCCCTGTTCACCCAGTGGGGCCCCGGCGCGGGCATGCAGCCCACGATCGACGAACTCGCCAAGTACGACGTGCGGATGGTGGCCGCGGGCCACAACCAGCAGTCCGAGTTCCGGCGTGGCGCGTTCAAGCGGTCCGTCGAGGTCAACAACCAGGGCACCTACGGCATCGACGGCGCCCGCCCCGACTACAAGGTCCTCGACTTCAGCGGGATCACCGACGACCCGAAGACCCGCAAGAACGAGGACACCGGGTATGTGTCCGGCATCCACCGCCAGTTCGAGGTCGACGACGACTCCGCCCTCGTCAGCCCCGCCAAGGGCAGCGTCCACGGCGCCAAGGCCCGGGTACCCGTCGAGGTCTACGCGGAGGACGACGGCCGTACGCCGAAGAAGGCGACCGTCACCGTCAAGGACTGGCGCGACAAGGTCGTCAGGACCGAGAACGTCACCTTCGGCAAGAACGCGGCCAGGACCGGCCGCGAGAACTGCTACACCGCACCCGGCGGCGAGGCCGAGCCCTGCCCCGAGGCCCGCGGCGCCTGGACCCGTGCCGGCGGAGAGCTGAAGGGGCTGCGCCCCGGCACGTACAGCGCCGAGGTACGCGTCTTCGACACCCGGGGCAAGGAGTTCCCGCGCCAGAAGTCCACCTTCCGTGTCGTGCCCGACAAGGACCTGGAGAAGGTGCGCGACGGGCAGGACTGGCTGCGCCAGGGCGGCGACGAGGCCGGCCGCTCCGCGAGCGCCGACGACCCGGGCGCCCAGCTCGACCTGAAGTGGACGCAGCACACCGGTGAGCAGTTCAACCTGAACGGCTCCGTCGTCCAGGACGGCAGGCTCATCGTCTCGTCCCGCGCGTTCGACTCGCCGTACAGCATGATGCTCGCCTACGACATCGCGTCCGGGCGCGAGCTGTGGCGCACCTACCTCGACGGCGACGCCGAGTCCGCGCCCACCGTGAACGGCGGAACGGTCTATCTGACCACCGGCGTCGGCCGGGTGTACGCACTCGACGTCACGACCGGCAAGGTCGTGTGGGAGTCCATCGACCGCGAGAACAAGGCGGGCGACACCGTGCGCCGCTACGGCCGCGCGGGCGGTCCGGTCAGCGTCTTCGACGTGGCCGCCGACTCCGGCCAGGACAAGCGCAAGGTCGCGGTCTACCAGGACTGGAACACGATCCGCTGCCGTGACGCCGCCACCGGCACCCTGCTGCCCGGCGGCTTCGGCGCCGCGGCCTCGTGGGGCCAGACCCACAGCACGGCGATCCGCGAGCCCGGCTCCAACACCGCCTACCTGCACTCCTCGTCGAGCAACACGGTCCTCGCCATGGACCTCACGACGTGCAAGCAGCTGTGGGTGAAGGACACCGCGGGCGACATCGACAGCCACTCCTCGCCCGCGCTCACCGACCCGGCCTCCGGTCCGGCGCAGCTCGTCACCCACACCGCCTGGGGCACGCGCGGCCACGACCCGAAGACCGGCGCGGTGACCTGGGAGTCCAAGCTCGGCGGCGGCAGCGTCTGCGAGCCGGGGCGCGCCCCGCTCACCAGCCCGGCCACGTGGGGCTCGGTCGCGTATGTCGCGGGCCGTGACGGAGTCGTGCGCGCGTACGACACCGGCGCGTCCGACCCGGCACGGCCGCTGTGGGAGACCAAGGCGGGCCACCTCCCCGGTGAGAGCCCGCTGGACGACAAGTGGCGGGTGGCCTCCGGCTGCTCGACGGCGGGCGAGGGCTCGCCCACCATGCACCCGCTGGCGACGAAGACCCACCTGTACGTGGGCACCTGGGACGGACGGCTCCTCGTCCTGAACCGCGCCACCGGGAAGCAGGTCGCCTCCTACGACCTCGGTGCGGGCGTCGCCTCGGCGCTCTCCATCAGCGGTGACCGCGTCTTCGCCCTCACGGACGACGGCACGGTCCACGCGCTGGCCGCACGCCGGTACTGAGAGGCGGCACCACCGTGCGATCACTGCGCGCCGGGGTGCTGCTCGTCCTGACCGCCGTCTCCGCGCTGCTGTCCGGCAGCGCGGGGGCGGCGCAGGCGCAGCCCGCGCACCCCTTCGGTACACCCCCTGTCGTACGGATCGAGGCGACCGGTACCACCGTCGACGCGGTCTGGTCCGCGCAGGCGGACGACGTCGCCGTGCTGAGGAAGCAGCCGGCGGGCTATCTGCGCTCCCATGTCGTCGTACGCCAGGACGGCCGGCCCTGCCCGGTGGAGCGCGAGGAGGGGCTGGAGCTGAGGTTCGGCTGCCCGGAGCCCGTGGAGCGGATCGACCTGACCGTCACCGCGCTCACGGACGTCGATTCCGCCTACCGCACGCTGTCCGTGACGGACACGGGCGGCGGGGGACTGCACACGGCGGGGGAGCCGACCCGGACGCTGGACCTGGGGTCGGCGCCGGACGCGGGAGACGGCGCTCCGGACGGCGGGGCCTGGGCCTGGACCACCGATCTGACCGCCCTGCTCGACCATGAGGCCGCCCTCCCGGTGGCGCTGCTGATCTCGGCGGCGGTGGGGGCGCTGCACGCCTGTGCCCCCGGCCACGGCAAGTCGCTGGCCGCCGGGTATCTGGTGGGCGGCCGGGGCCGTCCGCGGGACGCGGTGTGGCTGGGCGGGATCGTGGCGGTGATGCACACGTTCTCGGTCGCCGTCCTCGCGGTGGGCTGGTGGCTGGCCGCGACCGGCGCACCGGACATCGAGGCGCTGACGGGGTGGCTGCAACTGCTGGCCGCGCTGGTGGTGGCGGGGGTCGGGGTGAGTCTGCTGCGCAGACATCTGAAGCAGCGGACCGCGCACGGTCACGGTCACAGCCATGGTCCTGGTCACAGCAATGGACACGGGCACGGGCACGGTGATGTGCCCAGCCGTCGCGACGGCTCCCCCTCCGGTCATGCGCCCACCCGTGCCCGCACCCATGTCCCGGCCGCCGCGAGGGTGGGAGGCGGAGCCGCCGGCGCGCCGGGCCGCGACCACGCCGTCCATGGCCACGACCACCACCACGACGGGCCCGGCCATGGGTCCGGTCACGGTCACGACGGCGCCCACGGCCCTGCGCACGACCACACCCACGGCGACCACGGGCACAGCCACCACATCCCCGACGCCCCGTCGCTGCTGACCTGGCGCGGCCTGCTGGTCCTCGGAGCGTCGGGCGGTCTGCTGCCGTCGCCGTCGGCCTTCCTGGTCCTGCTGACGGGACTGCTGACCGGCAAGGTCGTCATCGCCCTCGCCATGGTGGCGGCGTTCGGCGCGGGGATGGCGCTGACGCTGACCGCCGTCGGTCTCGTGGTCCTGCGCGGCCGGGACGCGCTGCTCGACCGGATCTCCCGCTCGCCGGGCCTGCGGGCCTGGGCGCTGAGGATTCCGCTGATCGCCGCGTCCGGCGTCGTGGTGGGCGGGACGGTGGCGTCGGTGCTGGCGGCGGGCAGGCTCCTGTCGTCCTGAGCGCGTACGCGGAAGGGCCCGTACGGCAACTGCCGTACGGGCCCTTCCCACTGCTCCGACCGGTGAACCGGACGCATCGCCGGGTGAGGAACCGGACGCCGCGCCGGGCGGTGGTCAGCCGGCGAGCGCGGCCTCGGCGTCGAGGGTCGCGCCGACCGCCTGGACGACGGCGGCGATCTTGAACGCCTCCTGGATCGTCTCGCGGTCCATCCCGGCCTTGCGGAGCACCTGCTCGTGCGAGTCGAGGCACTGTCCGCAGCCGTTGACGGCGGAGACGGCGAGCGACCACAGCTCGAAGTCGACCTTCTCCACACCCGGGTTGCCGATGACGTTCATCCGCAGACCGGCGCGCAGCGTCCCGTACTCAGGGTCGGAGAGCAGATGCCGGGTCCGGTAGAAGACGTTGTTCATCGCCATGACCGCGGCGGCCGACTTGGCGGCGGTGTACGCCTCCGGGGCGAGGTTGGCCCTGGCCTCCGGCTCCAGCTCACGTAGCGCGAGGGCGCTGCGCGAGGCGATCGCGGTGGCGAGGACCGTCCCCCACAGCTGCTGCTGCGTGAGCTTGTCGTTGTTGCCGATGACCGAGCCGAGGTTGAGCTTCAGGTCCTTGGCGTAGTCCGGTATGGCGGACTTCAGGCTGTCGAGCGACACGGTCACTCACCCGCCAGCAGGGCGACCGGGTCCAGGGTGTTCTCGCCCTTGCTCCAGTTGCACGGGCACAGCTCGTCGGTCTGGAGCGCGTCGAGGACCCGCAGGACCTCCTTGGGGTTACGGCCGACGGAGCCCGCGGTCACCATGGTGAACTGGATCTCGTTGTTCGGGTCCACGATGAACACCGCGCGCTGGGCGAAGCCGTCCTCGCCCTCGATCCCGAGCTCGCGCATCAGCTCGTGCTTCGAGTCCGCCATCATCGGGAAGGGCAGGTCGCGCAGGTCCGCGTGGTCCTTGCGCCAGGCGTGGTGCACGAACTCCGAGTCGCCCGAGAAGCCGAGGATCTGCGCGTCACGGTCGGCGAACTCGTCGTTCAGCTTGCCGAAGGCGGCGATCTCGGTGGGGCAGACGAAGGTGAAGTCCTTCGGCCAGGCGAAGACGACCTTCCACTTGCCCTCGTAGGACTTGTGGTCGATGACCTCGAACTCCTTGCCGCTCTCCAGGGAGACGCAGGCAGTGAGCTCGAAGGTGGGGAACTGGTCGCCGACAGTGAGCACGGTGTTACTCCAGGGTGCTGAGGGTTTGGACAAATGCACCATGTCATATCGGCGATCACGGGTGAAATCGATCAATCGGGTCAGTGTGATCCGATGGTCCGATCAATCGTGAAGGGGTGGCGGGACGGGGCTCCGGCGCGCCTCTCCGGCATGCCGTGGGCCCGCCGCGCCCGCCGCGCTGAAGGGGCGCGCGGCGGGCGGCGGGGTCACGTCTCCACGGTCCACCGGCGGCGGAGGGCGCTGCCGGCGGGGGTGGCGGGTATCGCCGGGGGATTACTTGACGCGGGTCATGACCGAGTCGTAGCCGCCGCCGCCCGGGTAGACCCAGCTCCCGGACAGTACGTCGCCGTCCGCGCTGAACGTGCCCCGGAAGTACGCCGGGGACCCCTTCTCGCCGCCCCAGATCGTGAGGGTGTCGTCTTCGAGTTCGTAGACGTAGTCGAAGGTGTTGCCCTGGCTGTCGTAGAAGCGGGACTTGATGTCCTCGCCGGGCTTGTCCGCGCCGAACAGCTTCTCGCGGCCGATGACCTCGAAGCCGGTCACCCGCTCGCCGTACTGCTCCATGTCGATGTCCTGGAGCAGGAAGAAGCCGCCCTCCAGCCAGCGGTAGGTGACGGTGCCCTCGGTGCCTCCGGTCACCCGCCACGAGCCGATGAGGCGGTCCAGCCGCCGGACGTGCTCGTCGGGCTGGGGGGCGCTGGTGGCGGTGTTCTCGGTCATGGCGTGCTCCGCTCCTGTGTGCTGTGGTCGCCGTCGCTGCGACGGCGCCCGTATGACGGGCGGTCGCGGCGAAAGGAATCGGCGAGCCGAAGTGACCTGGGTCACACGGCTGTGTTCAGTCCCGGACGGTGAGGCCCAGGCCGAACGCGGGGAGCAGCTCGGGGCCGAATGTGGTGATCTCGGCGATCCGGTCGCCCTCGACGCGCAGGACGTCGATGTTGACCGCGGTGAAGACCTCCTCGCCGGGGCGGCGGACGTAGTTCGCCACGGCGGGCTGGCGGTTGACCGCCAGCGGTACGGAGTGCCAGGTGCCCCACGCCTCCTCGCCCTCCAGGACCGGACGCCACATGTCCAGGATGGCCGCGCGCCCCTGGAACACCAGGTGCGCGGGCGGCATGGTCTGGCGGGCGTGCTCGCGCAGCAGCTCCGTCAGCTCCGACAGATCCCCTTTCTGCGAGGCGGTGATGTAGCGCTGGAGGAGCGAGCGCTCGGCCGCGCTGGGGGTGGTGGCGGCGCCCCATTCCGAGCGGCGCTCGGGCAACTGCTCCCGCAGGGTCGCGCGGGCCCGCTGGAGCGCGCTCTTGACCGAGGCGACCGTCATGTCCAGATCGTCGGCCGTCTCCCGCGCGGGGCGGCCGACGACGTCGCGGAGGATCAGCACCGCCCGCTGCCGGGGCGGCAGATGCTGGATCGCCGCCAGGAACGCCAGCTCCACGGTCTCCCGGGCGATCACCACCGCGTCCGGCTCACCGCTGCCGGGGGACGCCAGATCCAGGAGCGCGTCGGGATAGGGCTCCAGCCAGGTGACCTCCGCGAGCGCGGAGTCCGCCGGGCCGCCGGCGCTGTCCACCGCCATCGCGACCTCACGGCTGCGGGCGGGCCCGGAGAGGAAGTCCAGGGTGGCGTTGGTCGCGATCCGGTACAGCCAGGCCCGGAACGTCGACCGGCCCTCGAAGGTCTCCCGTCTGCGCCAGGCCCGCAGCAGTGTCTCCTGCACCAGGTCCTCCGCGTCGGTGAAGGATCCGAGCATCCGGTAGGTGTGCACCCTCAGCTCGTGCCGGTAGCGCTCGGCGAGTTCGGCGAACGCGGTCTCGTCCCCCGCGCGGATCGCCGCCGCCAGGGAGTCGTCGACCGCCCGGCCTCCACCGCCCGAGCCGCCCATGCGCTCTCGCCTCCGTCGTCGGGGTTCGTCCGGAACCCCTCGCCGGGGCCCCTCCACAGGATCTGACGCCAGGATCCCCGCCGCCCGTTGCCTCGCCCGCGCGGACGGCCGCGGTGATGGCCGAACGCCGGGCCGGCCGCCGTCGGTTCCCCATCGCCGTCGGGCGGACATGCGATACGGCAGAACGGATTAAAATCGGACACAGTGATCGAAGGAGCATATCAATGGCTGGGATAAGCCGGGCGAAGCAGCCCAGTCTTGTGCAGTTGCGTGCCTTTGCCTCCGTCGCCGAGCATCTGCACTTCCGTGACGCGGCGGCGGCGATCGGGATGAGCCAGCCCGCGCTCTCCGGGGCCGTGTCCGCGCTGGAGGAGACCCTCGGCGTCCGGCTCGTGGAGCGTACGACCCGCAAGGTGCTGCTCTCCCCGGCCGGGGAGCGGCTGGCGGAACGCACCCGGACCGTGCTGCACGCGGTCGGGGAGCTGATGGAGGAGGCCGACGCGCTGCGCGCTCCCTTCACCGGGGTGCTCAGGCTCGGAGTCATCCCGACCGTCGCGCCCTATCTCCTGCCCACCGTGCTGCGGCTGGTCCACGACACCTACCCGGAGCTGGACCTCCAGGTGCACGAGGAGCAGACGTCCTCCCTGCTGGAGGGCCTCGCGGCCGGGCGGCTGGACCTGCTGCTGCTGGCCGTGCCCCTCGGGATGCCGGGCGTCACCGAACTTCCGCTGTTCGACGAGGACTTCGTCCTGGTCACTCCGGAGGGGCACCCGCTCGGCGGTCAGCGGGGGATCGCCCGTGAGGAACTGCGGGAGCTGCGGCTGCTGCTGCTCGACGAGGGCCACTGTCTGCGGGACCAGGCGCTGGACGTCTGCCGTGAGGCCGGGCGGCGGGACGCGCCCGTGAGCACGAGCGCCGCCGGGCTGTCCACGCTGGTGCAACTCGTCGCGGGCGGGCTCGGGGTGACCCTGCTGCCGGAGACCGCCGTGGCCGTGGAGACCCCGCGCGGCGGCGGGCTGCGGACCGGGTACTTCGCCCCGCCCGCCCCCACCCGCCGGGTCGCCCTGGCCATGCGCACCGGCGCGGCGCGGGCCCCCGAGTACGAGGAGCTGGCGGAGGCCCTGCGCACGCGCCTCATCGATCTCCCGGTCCGTCTGGTGCCCGCCTCGCCCTAGGGTCCGGGATCCGGGCGGGAGTCCCGGGTCCCGTCGGTTCGGTCGGGGGAAGCGGGTCCGGCCGGGGGTGTCCATCCCCAGCCGAGCTCGACCGAACGGCGGCATCGGCCGGCTTCGTCTCCCGCGCTGGTGAACAGCGCGGTCAGCAGGGGCACGCCGTGGGCGAGCGTCTCGTGCGGCAGGGGGCCCGTGGCGACGAGTGAGGCGAGGCCGTGACCGATGGTCCAGCTCTGTGTCGCCAGCTCCAGTGAGTCGACCTCGTCACGGAAGCGGCCTGTCGCCCTGGCCCGTTCGACGGCCCGGACCAGACAGTGCAGGGTCTCGTCCGCGGCGCCGGCGTCTTCGAGGCCGAAGCCCGCGTCGAACATGACGCGGTAGAGATCGGGGCTCTCCAGGGCGTTGGACAGGTAGGCGGCCCCCAGGGCGGCGAGGTCGCGCACCGGGTCCGCCGACATCCCGACGGCCGCGAGTTTGGCGGCCAGGCGGATGAAGCCCTCCTGTCGCAGTGCTGTCCACAGGCCGTCCATGCCGCCGAAGTAGGTGTAGACGGCCATCGTCGACACGCCGGTGTCGGCGACCAGGGTGCGGAGCGTGACCGGCTGCCTCGTCCTCAGCATCTGCGCGGCCCGGTCGAGCAGCAGGGAGCGGACCGCCGGATCCTTCGTCCTCGCCATGGGCCCCACAATACATAGCAACGTTATGCTTTCATGGGAGTGCTGGTCCCGTTGACCTCGACGCCAGGAGAAGACGCCGAGAGGAAGACGCCAAGAGGAAGAGGCCGTTCATGTCCGTGACGCTGGTCAATCCCGAGGGCTTGCCGAAGCCCGACGTCTACCGGCAGCTGTCGGTCGCCACCGGATCGAAGCTGGTGTTCCTCGCGGGGCAGGTCGCTCGCGACGCCGACGGCCGGCCCGTGGGCGAAGGAGACCTCGCCGCACAGGTCGAACAGTGCTATCTCAATGTCGCCACCGCCCTGGCCGGGATCGGCGGCTCCTTCGACGACGTGGCGAAGCTGACCGTCTACGTCGTCGACTGGAGCCCCGAGAAGATGCCGCTGCTGGGCGAGGGGGTGGGCCGCGCGGCGGCGAGACTCGGCATCGACCCGGTCAAACCGATCACCCTGCTGGGCGTCGCGGCCCTGGGGGAACCGGACCTCCTGGTCGAGGTCGACGCCACCGCGGTCATCGCGTAGCCGCACCTCCCCGGCCTGGCGCGCGCGTTGTACCGGGCCTGCTCGGCGGAGGGGCCGCACCGATGACGAGTAGGCGGTGCTGGAGCCGCCGCCACCGAAGCGCGACAACCGGCGCGGCCGGTGGCGCGATCACCGGCAGGCGAACCGCGGGGTGTTCCCGGATGAAGCGGTACGGCAGGGGAGGCCCGGGCCGTCCCACGGCGGGCCGGCCCTCGGGATCCACGGTGCCGCGGAGGGCCGGCCCGTCGTATCCCGCCCATCGCGCCGGGCGAGGGCCGACGCGCTTCCGCCGCCTCTGCTCATCGCGCCGGGCCGACGGCACCCCGTTCGAGGCGGTCACGGACCGGATCCGAGCCACCCGTGCGGAGCCCGCCGGCCGCGGACGGAGGGCACCCCGGGCCGGTACGGAAGCGGGCCCGTACGGAGGCGGGGGCCGTCCCGTACCCGTACGAAGGCGGATCCGTACCCGTGCCGGTTCCGTCTACTCCGTACGCAGACCGTCCGGCCGCATCAGCCTCAGCAGCGCCGGCATGCTGAGGGCCGTCACCAGGAGCACGACCCCCGCCGCGATCCCCGTCACCCCGAAGACACTCGCCCAGTCGATGCGGAACGGCACCCCGACCATGCTCAGCAGCACCGCTCCCAGGGTCACGCCCACCAGCACCGCCAGCACCAGACCGAGCGCGATCGGCAGGGCCGCCTGCCACAGCACCGACAGACACAGGGTGCGGCGGCGCGTACCGAAGGCGACCAGGGAGGACAGCAGCTTCCTGCGCTCGCGCAGCTGCTCCAGCTGGGAGACCAGGATGCTCGCCCCGATCAGCATCAGCACACAGGCCGCGCCCGCGAAGAGACCGGTACGGACGGCCTTGAACCGCCCGGACTCCCGGGTCGCCTCCATCGTCTGCGCAACGGTCAGCGCATCGGCCCTCGCCACCGTGTTCCGCACCAGGTCGTAGACGTCCGGGACCGACCGGTCCAGCTCGATGTAGATCCGGCCCGCCATCGCGGACGCCGCGCCCGCCGGCACGGCGCCCGGCGTGGCGAGGACCCCGCCGCGCGCGTAACCGCTCGGATCGTCCCTCCCCTTGGCCACCTTGAGGCCCTGGGGCATCACCCAGGCCACGTCGGCGCCCTTGACCTCGGACGTCGACGGGTCGACGTACAGCGTCCGTCCGGGCCTCGCCTCCTCACGGGTGTAGTCGCCGGTCTCCCCGTCGCCGACGACGAAGACGTCCCCCTCCCGGCAGGACGGCAGCCGGGCCACCTCCCGCAGGGCCGCGCAGGTGCCGACCGTGAGCTCCAGCGAGCCCTCGGGGGCCGCCCGGCCCAGACCGCCCACCCGGAGCGCGGTGGTCCGCTCGACACCCCTGGTCGCGGTCAGACCGCGGTCCATGTCCCGGAGCGACGCCGACGTGTCCGCGTACACCTGCATCTGAGCGCGCGACACATCCTGGCCCGTCAGCTCCGTGTAGTCGTCCTCGACGCCGGCGAACAGCATCTGGAGGGCGATGGCACCGGCCACCGCGACCGCGATGCCGTTGACCATCCGGGCCGCCGTGCCGCTGCTCAGCTGGAGCCGGCGTACGGCGAGCTGCCAGGACACCGGACCCGGGCCGAGCCGGGCCACCACCGCCTCCACCACCCAGGGCAGCAGCGCCGTGACCCCGACGAGCAGCAGCAGCGTGCCGCCGACGACCAGATTCTCGCTGAAGTACCCGCCGGACGAACCCTGGCCGATCATGGGGGCGAGCAGCAGCAGCCCGAGGACCGGCAGCAGCAGCCGCCACCACAGCCGGCGGCGGCGCGGCCGGGTCGTACGGACCACACCGAGGGGCTCGATGACGACCCCGCGCAGCGCGAACAGCGTCACCGCGACGGCCGCGGCGGGAACCAGCACGGCCACCAGCGCCACCAGCGCGGGCGCCGGAGTGAGATCGGCGGGGAAGACACTGATCCCGAAGAGTTCGATCCGCCCCGCCAGCCGCCGGGCCACCAGGAAGATCCCGGCCCCGACCAGCAGCCCGAACAGCGCCCCGGCCATCGCCTCGCCCGCCGCGATCCGGCGGGTCATCCGGCCGTCCGCGCCCACCAGCCGCAGGGCGGCCAGCCTGCGGTCGCGCCGCTCACCCCCGAAGCGCACCGCGGTGGCGATGAACACCGCGACCGGCATCAGCAGTGCCACGAGCACGACCAGGACGAGGAGCATCAGGATCGGGTCCAGCGGCGCACGGGGGCCGGTGGTGCCGAAGAAGTCGATCCGCTCGACCGCGCCCGCCGTGATCTCCGCCGTGCCGAGGGCGTGGTGTCCCGCGTAGTAGGTGAGCTCCAGGGGCCCCTGGAGACCCTCGTCGGCGATGGTGCCGGCGATCCGGTACGGCAGCCGCTCGCGCAGCAACTCGCCCTCGCCGGACCTCAGCAGCCGGTCCAGGGCGGGCGAGACGTACATCTCGCCGTCGCCGGGGTACGCCGGGATCCCCGGCGGGAGCGGCGCGCGCGGGCCCTCGGGGTGGAACAGCCGCCCGCGGATCCCATGGGAACGGTAGTCCGTGCTCGTATCGGCGACGACGACGGTGTCGTCCGCCCTCGCCATGGGGACGGAGCCGTAGGTGAGGTCCTTGCGGCCGTCCTCCCGCTCCTTGCGTTCCGCCAGCGCGCTCGGCAGCGCCGTGGTCAGCATCAGCAGGGACACCCCGAGTCCGACGCCGACGGCGGTGAGCACGGTGCGCACCCAGCCCTCCCGCCCTCCCGTGACGACGAAGCGGACGCCCATGGCCAGATCCCGCGTCCAGCCGCCACCGCGCCCGGGGGGCGGGATGTGTACGGGGGAGGCGGGCGGGCTCGGAACGCGCGTGCCGGCGCTCACGCCGTCCGCTCCATGTCCCGTGACCTGCCGTCGCGTACGACGATCTCGCGGTCGGAGTAGGCGGCGACCCGGGCCTCGTGCGTGACCAGGACGACGGCCGCGTTCGTGGAGCGCGCGGCCTCCGTCAGCAGTTCCATCACCCGTTCGCCGTTCAGGGAGTCGAGGGCGCCGGTCGGCTCGTCGGCGAACAGCACCCGCGGGCCCGTGACCAGGGAACGGGCGACCGCCACCCGCTGGCCCTGACCGCCGGAGACCTCGCCGGGCCGCTTGTCCGCCACATCGTCGACCTCCAGGCGCCGCATCCAGGTCAGCGCGGCCCGCTCGGCCTCCTTGCGGCCGGTGCCGCCCAGACGCAGCGGCAGCGCGACGTTCTCGACGCAGGTCAGTTCGGGCACCAGCTGCCCGAACTGGAAGACGAAGCCGAACTCGCTGCGGCGCAGCGCGCTGCGCTCGGCGTCGTTCATCGCGCCCATCTCCCGGCCCTGATAGGTGATCGAGCCCGAGTCGGGCGTCACGATCCCGGCGAGACAGTGCAGCAGCGTGGACTTGCCGGAGCCGGAGGGGCCCATGACGGCGACGACCTCGCCCGGACGGATCGAGAACCCGGCACCGTCGAGCGCGGGGGTCGTTCCGTACGACTTGCGCAGCTCCGTGGCGATCAGCAGCGGACCGGAGGGAGTCATCCGCGCACCTCCCGGGCGAGCTTTCCCAGGCGCGCGGCCGTGAGTTCCAGCCAGCGCAGATCGGCTTCCAGATGGAACAGCGCGTGGTCGCAGATGAGCTGGTCGGCGAGATCGCCGTGCCGCTTGCGCTCGGTGAGGGTCCGCATCATCCGCAGATGCTCGGCGCGCTGGACGTCGAGGAGGTCGCCCGCGTCGCGGTCGGTGAGCAGGGCGAGGACGACCTTGGTGTAGAGGGTCGACTGGAGATACGGCTCCGGCTTCTCGGGCGCGGCGAGCCAGCGCCCGACATCGGTGACACCGGCCTGGGTGATCGCGTACCGCTTGCGCTCCGGTCCGCCCCCCGCCTCGATGCCGTCGACCTCGACGAGGCCGTTCTTCAGGAGCCGGGACATCGTCGAGTAGACCTGCCCGTAGTGCAGGGGCTTGTCGTGACCGAACTTCTCGTCGAAGGCCCGCTTGAGGTCGTAACCGTGGCGGGGGCCGGATTCGAGGAGGCCGAGGAGTGTGTGACCGATGGACATGCCGGAGACTATACGCGGTGTGTATACACCGTGTGTATACCTGCGGGGACGCGGTCGTCCCGGTCGTCTCCCGGCCGCCGTCCCCGGCTGTCGTTCCGGCCCCGTCGCGGGGTTCCCGCCGATCGGGCCCGGCGGGGTCGCGGTCCGGCGGAGAACGGACGTCGCTCTCGCCGGACCCGTGGCTCTCGTCCCGCCGGGAGGGGCGGACGCCCGGATACCCGGACGCCGGGGCGGCGGACCCCGGACTCCCCGCCGCCGGCACCAGGGCGCCCCCGTTCCCCGGCCCCCCGCCGGGGCGCCCCCCCGTTCCCCTACTCCTCGTCCTCCGCTGCCGCCGGCGGAGGCTGTTTCGGCGGACGCCCCCGCCTCGCGATCGGCGCCACACCCCCCGGCAGCCGGCCCGACTCCGACAGCGCGCGGCGGAGCAGGAACTCGATCTGGGCGTTGGCGCTGCGCAGTTCGTCCGACGCCCACCGCGCCAGCGCCTCGTAGACCGCCGGGTCCAGCCTGAGCAGGACCTGCTTGCGCTCGTGCGGGGGTGTCACTGGTAGAGCGTGCCCGCGTTGAGGACCGGCTGGGCGGAGCGGTCGCCGCACAGGACGACCATCAGATTGGAGACCATCGCGGCCTTGCGCTCCGCGTCCAGTTCGACGATGTCCCGCTCGGTGATCCGGGCGATCGCCGCCTCCACCATGCCGACCGCGCCGTCGACGATCTGGCGCCGGGCCGCCACGACCGCGCCCGCCTGCTGGCGCTGGAGCATCGCCGAGGCGATCTCGGGGGCGTACGCGAGGTGCGTGAACCGCGATTCGATGATGTGGACGCCCGCCGCCTCGACCCGGGCGTGCAGCTCGACCGCCAGCTTCTCGGTGATCTCCTCGGCGTTGCCCCGCAGCGACAGGCCGTTCTCGTCATGCGCGTCGTAGGGGTACTCGATCGCGATATGGCGTACGGCCGCCTCGGTCTGGGTGGAGACGAACTCCAGGAAGTCGTCCACCTCGAACAGCGCCTGCGCGGTGTCCTCGACCTTCCAGACGACCACCGCGGCCAGTTCGATCGGGTTGCCGTAGGCGTCGTTGACCTTCAGCACCGCGGTCTCGTGGTTGCGTACCCGCGTCGAGATCTTCTCCCGCGAGGTCAGCGGATTGACCCAGCGCAGCCCGTCGGTGCGGATCGTGCCCCGGTAGCGGCCGAAGAGCTGGACGACCCGCGCCTCACCGGGCGCCACCATGTTCAGCCCGCACATGGCGACGACCGAGGCGAGGGCCAGCAGGATGCCGCCCGCGATCAGCACCGCCTTGCCGCCGGCCGCGTCCACCGCCGTCGCGGCCACGATGATCATCACGGCGCCCACGACCACACCGAGTAGCCCCAGCAGCAGCGCGAGGCCCCCGCCGATGCTGTGGGCCGCGAATTCCCGGACCCGCGGCCCGGGCGTGCGCGGTCCGTCCTCCTGGATGGATATGCCGGCTCCGGCCATGACCGTCCCCCTCCTCATCGACTGTCTATGCCCCTGCAGTTGACCGTTATGCCCATCTTTGGGGGCTATTGATCTACTAGCAATGTGATAACACATTAAAACAGACGGCAACCCTGAGCACCTCTCATGAGTCGGTTCCAGGGAAGGGGGTGCTGATTCTCACGTCCAAAAACGCCGGATCGGTGAACCTTTGTCATAGCGAGCGGTGTTAGTTTTCTGAGCTGCTCGCTGTCGGCACCCGGTCGGACAGTGACCGCGGACGAACATCCGAAGCAGCGAAGAGCGGAGCGGGACGAGCGATGGGCCGAGCCGAGGAGCGACGAGCCCGGCAGCGCGGGGCGCGTCGGGCGCAGAAGAGCAAGCCCAAGGGCATACGGCGTTTCTTCACCTGGAAGAAGTTGCTGGGGACCTTCCTCGGTGTCTGTCTGCTCGTCATGGGCGCGTTCTTCGTGATCTATCTGATGGTGCCGGTGCCGACGGCCAACGCCCACGCGGAGATGCAGAGCAACGTCTACAAGTACAGCGACGGCAGGATCCTGGCCCGCACCGGCAAGGTCAACCGCGAGATCATCGGGCTGGAGCAGATCCCGCGTGAGGTCCAATACACCTTCGTCGCCGCGGAGAACAAGTCCTTCTTCAAGGACAGCGGGATCGACTTCAAGGGCACGACCCGCGGGCTGATGAACACCCTCTCCGGCAAGGGCAAGCAGGGCGGCTCGACGATCACCCAGCAGTACGTCAAGAACTACTACCTGGAACAGGACCAGACGGTCACCCGCAAGCTCAAGGAACTGGTGATCTCCCTCAAGGTCGACCGGAAGCAGAGCAAGTCGGAGATCCTCGCCGGGTACATCAACACCAGTTACTACGGCCGGGGCGCGTACGGCATCCAGGCCGCCGCCCAGGCGTACTACGGCGTCGACGCCGGCAAACTGACCGTCTCCCAGGGCGCGTACCTCGCCGCCCTGCTCCAGGCCCCCAGCCAGTACGACTGGGCGGCGGCCTCGCCGACCGGCAAGGAACTGGTGACCGACCGCTGGAACTACGTCCTGGACAACATGGTCGGCGAGGGCTGGCTCGACGCCGCGGAGCGCGAGGGGCTCACCTTCCCGGTGCCCAAGGCCCCCAAGGCCGACCCCGGTATGGAGGGCCAGACCGGCTATCTCGTCGAGGCCGCCAACGCCGAACTGGAGCGCCAGGGCATCGGCGAGGAGGACATCAAGGCCGGCGGCTGGACGATCACCCTCAACATCGACCACAAGCGCCAGAAGGCCCTGGAGAAGGCCGTGGAGCAGCAGCTGGAGGACAAGCTCGACCGCGAGGGCGACAAGAAGGACGCCACCGTCCAGGCGGGCGCGACCTCCGTCGAGCCGGACACCGGCAAGGTCGTCGCGCTGTACGGCGGTGTCGGTGCCACCGAGCACTGGCTCTCCAACGCCACCCGCCGCGACTACCAGCCCGCGTCCACGTTCAAGCCGATCGTGCTGGCCTCCGCCCTGGAGAACGGGTCCGAGACCCAGGACGGCCAGAAGATCAGCCTCAACACCCGGTACGACGGCACCAGCAAGCGCCCGGTCCGGGGCGGCGACACCCCCTTCGCGCCCGAGAACGAGGACGACCGGGACTACGGGAAGTCGATCAGCGTGCAGAAGGCGACCAACAGCTCGGTCAACTCCGTGTACGCGCAGATGATCGTGGACGTCGGTCCCACCGAGACCAAGAAGACCGCCCTCGGCCTCGGGATGACCGATGGCCCGGGCTGGCCCGAGAGCCCCGCGATGTCGCTCGGCACGATGGGCGCCTCCACCTGGGACATGGCCGGGGTGTACGCCACGCTCGACAACCACGGCAAGAAGGTCACCCCGACCATCGTGAAGTCCGCCGAGCACCGGTCCCGCAAGGCCGAGCCGCAGAATCCGATCGGCGGGCAGGCGATCAGCAGGAACTCCGCCGACACGGTGACCGCCGCCCTGGAGGGTGTGGTCAAGGAGGGCTCCGGCAGGCGGGCGGCCGGTGACTACGAGGCGGCCGGCAAGACCGGTACCTCGGAGAACAACCGGTCGTCGTGGTTCGTGGGGTACACACCCGAGCTGGTCACCGCGGTCGCCCTGTTCGGCGAGAAGGCCGACGGCACCGGGCAGGTCACCCTCACCGACACGGTCGAGAAGGGCCGGATCAACGGTGGTGGCTTCCCCGCCCGGATCTGGCAGGCGTACACCTCCGCCGCGCTCGGCGCGGACGCCGACGCGAAGTTCGACCTGGAGGTCGAGGAGCCCGCGCGGAACGATCCCGACCCGAGGCCGTCGGACTCCGCGAGCCCGTCCCCCTCGCGCACTGCCACGAAGGAGCCGGAGGACAAGCCGGATCCGACCCCGTCGAGGACCCGGTCCTCCCCGCCGGCCAGCCCGTCGCCGCCGGTCAGCCCCAGCCCGAGCCTGTCGGGAAGCCCGTCGGCGTCCGACCCGGCGATCCCGGATCCGGGGACGGCCAACGGCAACCCGTGACCGGGCGGCCGGCGTGCGCCACCTGTCCGCGTACGCCCGCGGTGTGACGCGCCGCGACGGGCCCGGCGCCCGGTAGGGGACCGCTCCCCGGCCGTGTGACGCCCCCGATGGCATGACGGTGCCCGTGGATCCCTCACCGGGACCCACGGGCACCGTCATGTCACACCGGTCCGCACACACCGGCCGGCGGTCCGTACGGCGGCAGGTGCCCGCGCGCGGAGTACTCAGCCGCCGGTCACACCGTTCACCGCGCTCGCGATCCGGTCGCCGGTCTTCTTGTCGATGTTGCGCCAGTACTGGAACGCCCGGTCCAGGACCGGCCGGGACACACCCTGGAGCAGATGCCCGGAGACGTTCGACACCAGCCGGTCCCGGGCCGCGTCGTCCAGCACCTCACGGACCTGGGTGCCGGCCTGGCCCCAGTCGTCGTCCTCGCGGTGCAGCCGGTACGCCTCGCGCACCATCTCGCCCGCCGTCGCCCAGCCCGCGATCTCGCCGAAGCGCGTGACATCGGCCGCCGGGCCGCCGAAGGAGTTCGGCGCGTACGGCACGGCCGCACTGGCGGGCGTGTACCGCATCGGTCCGTCCTTGGCGTACGAGCTGACCGCCGAGTGCGGCCGGTTGGGCGGCAGCTGCGCGTAGTTCGGGCCGATCCGGTAGCGGTGGGTGTCCGGGTACGAGAAGAGCCGGCCGAGCAGCATCTTGTCCGGCGACGGGCCGATGCCCGGCACCAGATTCGAGGGCTCGAAGGCGGCCTGCTCGATATGGATGAAGTAGTCCTCCGGGTTCCTGTTCAGTGTCATCCGGCCGACCTCGATCAGCGGGTAGTCGCCGTGCGGCCACACCTTGGTCAGGTCGAACGGGTTGAAGCGGTAGTCCGGCGCGTCCTCGAACGGCATGATCTGCATATAGAGCGTCCAGCTCGGGGCGTTCCCCGACGCGATGGACTCGTACAGATCCCGCCGGTGCTTGTCCCCGTCGGTCCCGGCCAGCTCATCGGCCTCCGCCTGGGTGAGGAAGTCGACGCCCTGGTCCGTCTTGAAGTGGTACTTCACCCAGTACCGCTCGCCGCCGCCGTTCACCCACATATAGGTATGCGAGCTGTAGCCGTTCATGAAGCGGTACGACTTCGGGATGCCGCGGTCGCCCATCAGCCAGGTGACCATATGGGCCGACTCGGGGGAGAGGGTCCAGAAGTCCCACTGCATCTCGTTGTTGCGCAGTCCGGTGGCCGGATGGCGCTTCTGGGAGCGGATGAAGTCCTGGAACTTCTGCGGGTCGCGGACGAAGAAGATCGGCGTGTTGTTGCCGACCATGTCGTAGTTCCCGTGCTCGGTGTAGAACTTCAGCGCGAAGCCCCGGGGGTCGCGCCAGGTGTCGGGGGAGCCCTGCTCACCGGCGACCGTCGAGAAGCGGGCCAGCATGTCGGTGCGCCGGCCCGGCTGGAAGAGATCGGCCTTGGTGAACTGGGTGACGTCGTTGGTGACTTCGAAGAAGCCGTACGCGCCCGCTCCCTTGGCGTGCACCACCCGCTCGGGGACCCGTTCGCGGTTGAACTGGGCCATCTTCTCGATCAGATAGTGGTCCTGCAGCAGGATGGGGCCGTCGGGACTCACGGTGAGCGAGTGCTCGTCGCTCTCCACCGGAATGCCGGCGTTGTTGGTCGTGTAGGGCGCTTCGGGCGTCCTGGAGAATGACTCGGTCACGAGCGTCCTCCCGTCCGGGTGGGGGGTGAGGGAATCCATGCGGGCGCATGCGGGCATGGATGGATCGCATCGGCCGTTGTAGGACCCAGTCAACGCCGCCGACGCTCTGTCGGCAACAGGGGACGGAACCCGCAGGTGAAGTTACCTGCGGGTAGAAGTGGTGGGGTCCGCGCTCAGGTACGGGTGGGCAGCTCGAACCAGACCACCTTGCCGCTGGAGAGCCGGGTGGCTCCCCACCGTCTGGCCAGCCGGTTCACCAGGAAGAGCCCGCGCCCGCCCTCGTCGGTGTCCCTCGCCTTGCGCTGCCGGGGCAGCTGCGGGGAGTCGTCGCCGACCTCGCACCGCAGTACGTCCGTACGGAGCAGCCGCAGCGTCACCGGGCGCTCCGCGTACCGCACGGCATTGGTGACCACCTCGCTGACCAGCAGCTCCACCGCGTCGCTCAGCTCCTCCATGCCCCAGCGGGCCAGCGCGCGCCGCGCCAGCCGGCGGGCCCGGCCCGGAGCCGCGTCCTCCGGGTCCAGGAACCAGTAGGCGACATCACTCGGTGCGATCCCGTCGAAGCGGGCCGCGAGCAGCGCGATGTCGTCGTCCCGGTCACCGGGGCCGAGCATGTCCAGCACGTCGTCGCAGAGCGCCTCCAGCGGCGGCGAGTGGTCCGGTCCGGTGAGCTGGGCGGTCGCGGCGAGCCGCTCCCGCAGCTGCTCGATCCCCGTCCACACGTCCCGCAGCCGGGACTCGACCAGCCCGTCCGTGTAGAGCAGCAGGGTCGCACCGGCGGGCGCGTCCAGCTCCACGGCCTCGAAGTCGACCCCGCCCACGCCGATGGGCGCTCCGGGCGGCACCCGCAGCACCTCGGCGCGTCCGCCCAGATGGAGCAGGATGGGCGGCGGGTGTCCCGCGTTCGCGATGGTGATCCGGTGGGACACCGGGTCGTAGACCGCGTACATGCAGGTGGCCATGCGGTCCGTGCCGAGCCGCTGGGCCTGCTCGTCCAGATGGTGGAGCACCTCCTGCGGCGGCAGGTCGAGCCCGGCCAGCGTCTGCGCGGTCGTGCGCAGCTGGCCCATGATCGCCGCGGAGGTCATGGAGTGGCCCATGACATCGCCGACGACCAGCGCGACCCGGCTGCCGGGCAGCGGGATCGCGTCGTACCAGTCACCGCCGACCCGCGCGGTCTCGGCCGCGGGCAGATAGCGCGAGGCCAGCCGCACGCCGGTCGGCTGCGGCAGTGAGTCCGGCAGCATCGTGCGCTGGAGCTCGTCCGCGATGTACGCCTCCCGGCCGTACAGCACCGCTTTGTCGATGCCCAGCGCCGTATGGGTGGCGAGCTGCGCGGCGACCAGCAGATCGTTCGGCTCGAAGGCGGGCCGGTCGGGGCGCCGCAGGAAAACGGCAGCACCGATCACCCGCCGGCGGCCGCGCAGCGGGGCCAGGATCGCGCGGTGCCCGTTCGGGACGGTGCGGTCCGCGCCCAGCAGCTCCGGCAGGGCGGCACGGGCCGCCGCGGAATCGCCGAAGACCGGGCGGACCCCGCGCAGCACCTCGGAGAGCGCGCCGCCCGAGCGCACCTCGCAGGTCTCCGCGGCCGGGGTCAGCTCGTTGTGCTGGTCGATGACCGGGAGCACCCCCGTACCGCCGAAGTCGGCGCCGTCATCCGCTAAACGCAGCCTGTCCGTGCGGCGCAGCCGCAGCAGGAACGGCGAGACGGGACGCTCGTCGCCCACCGGAAGGGGATCGCGCAGATAGACGAGGATCGCGTCCGAGAAGGTCGGCACGGTCGCCCGGCACAGCCCGAGCACGATCTCGTCGAGGTCTATGCCACGGGCGATCCTGCGGGTCGCGGCGCCCACGAAACGCAGCCGGTCGCCCTCGCGCCGGGCCGTGCCCGCGAGGTCCTGCGCGGGGCCGTTCGGCCCGGCGGGCGCGGAAACCGCGGCGGACGCGGCCGGCACGGCGGACGCCCCCGCGGCGGGCACGGCCGATGACCCGGCCGACTCCGCCCGGGGCCGGGTGCGTTCCTGCGACCGGGCTGCCAAGGGCTGCCGGCCTTCGTGGGAGGTGGGCTGCTCCGTCACGCTTGGGCTTCCGTCCGTCTGGGCCGGGTGTGCGATGCGAACGCCTTGTGAGGCGGTATACCCGCTGTGCTGGTGGCGTCGACAGGGTGGCAGGCATCCGGCACGGCTCCACCCCCTAGTAGTGACTCGTGATGACTTACGGTCAGGTCCTGCGCTGCGCTCAATAGTTACCGAAGAGTTGCCGAACGGCGAGCCTTGCGGACGGCGATCCTACGTTTGCCCCCAGGGGGCGCATCAAGAGTCTCACGACGTCCCGTGCGCCGGAGTGCGTTCTTGGACCGGAGTCAGACATTCTGCGGAAGGGCACCCCGTCACATCTGGGCCCCCTCCCGCACATCTGCGTGCTCAGACGGGTTCCGCCGCTCCGGTCGGCGTCCGGTGCCGTCCGTGCACCGGTTTGACCGGAACGCCGGACCGCCCTCCGGGAAGGCTCGGAGGCCCCGGGACGGCCCCGGATGTCTCCCGAGTGCCCGGAGGTCCCCCGGACGTCCTCAGGACGCCATGCGCGCGGGCGTACGCCCCCAGTCGGCCGGCAGCTCCGGCACCTGCCAGGCGGGGTCGGGCCGCCACTGCTCCCAGCCGTCCGAGAACGGGGGTCCCCAGGCCCGGACGACCTCCAGCGCGGCCTGTCCCGCCTCCCGCACCCGTGCGGCCTTCGAGGCGTCCATCAGGCCCACCCGCTGGGCCTCGGCGAACTCGTCCTCGTCGCGCCACTGCCAACTGCGGTCGGGGTAGACCGAGATGTCCAGAAAATGATCCTCGGAGTCGATGCCGTCCGCCCACCGGGTGCGTGGCTCCTCCAGATTCACGTACCAGCTCTTGAACTCCCAGCCCGGGTCCCAGAACAGCCAGACCGACCACGGCTCACCGGGCCGGGCGAGCTTGAGCACCCCTGTGCCCCACCAGCGGTCGCGGACGACCGTGCGCGGGGCGGTGTAGCGGGTGGCGAGGGGCTGCTCATGGACGGGAGTGCCGTCCGCGAGCACCGGTTTCACACACTCCGTGCCCGGAGCCATCCACGCGGCGAGGACATCGGCGGTGTCCTGGACGACGGTCATGGGACGGCAGATGTCGACACCATGCCCCGTCAGGTCCGGGGCAAGCCCGCGATAGCGCCAGAGGATGTGGTCCCCGGGCTCCCAGCGTTCCCTGCGTTCCGTGCCTGTCATGAGCGGATTTTAGAGGTCGTCACATCGCTCGTGGCGGCGGACGGGCGCACGGCGCGGTACGCGTCGCCGGTCCGCGCGCGGGCGGCGCCCTCCGGCCGTGGCCGGAACCCGGCCCCAGCGGACCCGGGCCGGGCGCCGTCCCGGCCGGTCACGGGCCCGGGACCGCCCGCCGCGGGCGTTCCGTGCGGCGAGAGGTCCCGGGGCGGGCGTTCGATGCGGCAGGCGGTCCTGCGGCGGCCGGTCAGGCCCCGTCGGCGATGATGTCGTTGGAGGGCACCCAGTAACCGGTCAGTCCGCCCGCCGTGATCCGGCACATCGGCCGGCCGTTGACGACCGCCCGGCAGTCGAAGGGCGCCTTCGACGGCTTGGCGAACCGGACCTTCTTGGTCGAACCGGTCGCGCCGTCCGTGCCGAACTTGTAGGCGATGACGTCCTTGTTCGCGGGGAACGTGAGGGTCCGGTGCGGCCGGTACATCGACGACACGAACTCCCCCCGTACGAACGCGTTCGGGTAGAACTCGCCGACCCACCAGTCCTTGTACGGGCCCGAGCTGATCCGGCAGTAGATACCGAGCCGCTGGATGCGCCGGCGCATGCTCGCGGGAGCCGAGGTGGCCTTGGGGAACGTGACCTTCTTCGACCTCACGATCTTGTCGGCGCCGGACGCGGAGTAGCTGCCGTCCGAGTTCGTCTTGAACTGGTACAGCGTGTGCGTGCCCTTGGCCAGGGCGACCACCGAACCGGCCTTGAGGAACGGATACGGAAAGTCGTCGATCAGCGTGTCCTGCCGGTTGGCGAAGACGGGGCTGCCCGTCTGCCAGTGCAGCTGGCGGAGCAGGACGATGTGGTGCTGGTGGTAGCCGGCGTGGGGCACCCGGTGGGTCTGGCAGTAGTACGAGAACCAGCGCGAGTTGCGCAGCAGCGGGAAGTAGCGCGCGATCGTGGTGCAGCAGCCGTCGTACAGCTCCGCCGCCAGCTCGTTGCCGGTCGCCTGGATGTAGTCCCAGAGGCCGAGCATGGCGAAGATCATGCCGTTGTACGTGTTGTCGTCGACGCTTGAGCCGACGCCCGGGTACTCCTGGATCCACAGATAGCCGGAGCGGTCCTTGTTGACGACCCAGGGGCTGCCGTCCTCGCCGCGCAGCAGGGTGGCGAAGGCACCGTCGGCGGCGGCCCGGTAGAGCGTGCGCTCCTGCTCGGTGACCGCCTCCAGCTGGGAGAGCTGGATGAAGAGGCTCAGGGCCTCTCCCTGGGCCATGCCCGAATACCAGGGCGCTTTGAAGGTGACGCCGGGGTGCCCGCCGAGCGTGAAGTCGAAGGGGTACGGGAAGTACCAGCCGCCCCGGGCCTCGACGCGCCGGTCGATCAGCCGCTTCGCCTGTGCCTTGGCGCGCTTGAGGAAGAGGGCCTTGCGGGTCGGGTCGGTCTCGGTGCGGTAGCTGGTGATACAGCCCAGGGCGAACTGGATCTGCGACACCGGCTGGTCGTACCCGGGCGAGTTGCGGTCGGGCCGGTACTGCAGCACGCCCTCGGCGTCGAGATAGACGTTGTCGCTGTTCGGTGTCACACCGGACCAGCGCGTCGGCCGGTCGCGCCACGGCTGCATGTGCTCGGGCAGGTCCCCGAGGGCCTTGTAGCCGCTCTTCTTGAAATCGAAGGGCAGAGCCGTCGGCACATCGCGTGCGACGTCCTCGGCGACGGGTGCGCTGTCCGCGCGCGGCATCTTCCGTGCCACGGACGGATCCGGCCTGGTGATGGTGCCGTCGGCGAGCTGGTGCGGCAGGTCCGGCAGCGTGGTCTCGCTGCCGCCCGTGGACGGCAGGCTCAGCGCCAGCGACTTCGGCATCCCGCCGAACGGGTCGGGGGTGGTCTTGTCGAACACGCCGGAGGCGAGGGCCGTGAAGGTGCCGCCCCCCGCCACCGCCGCCCCTGCCGCGGTGCCGCCCGCCAGCCGGATGAACCGTCTGCGGCCGAGATCAGCCCGCCTCTTTCCTGCCATGCGTGTTTACCCCCCATGGGTGCTGAAGTGATGGTCCGGATCGTATGTGAAGGCTCTTGAAATGTGTAACGCTACCCATTCCGGCACAGGGGTAGCCGGTGATAACCCATGGGTTATCAGTGGCATTTGAGCATCCATATCGCTTATATCGGCCATGATTTTGTAGGGATATGTCCCTTTATAGAGGTTGATCGACGCTACGGCTGGGTCATGCGCAGGACGTCCAGTGCCTCGTCCAGCTGCTCCAGGGTCAGAACGCCCCGCTCCACATAGCCGGACTCCAGAACGACCTCACGGATGGTCTTCCGCTGCGTCAGTGACTTCTTGGCCACTTTCGCGGCCTCCTCGTACCCGATGTACTGGTTCAGCGGGGTCACCACCGATGGCGAGGATTCGGCGTACACCTTCATACGCTCGACGTTCGCGGTGATGCCGTCGACCGTGCGGTCCGCGAGCAGCCGGGAGGCCGAGGCCAGCAGCCGGACCGACTCCAGCAGGTTCCTGGCGATCACCGGGAGCATCACATTCAGCTCGAAGTTCCCCGCCGCGCCCGCCACGGCGACGGTGGTGTCGTTGCCGGTCACCTGCGCGGCGACCATCAGCACCGCCTCGGGGATCACCGGATTGACCTTGCCCGGCATGATCGACGAGCCCGGCTGGAGGTCGGGCAGGGTGATCTCGGCGAGACCGGTGCGGGGGCCGCTCGCCATCCAGCGCAGATCGTTGGAGATCTTGGTCAGCGACACCGCGACGGTCCGCAGCTGGCCCGACGTCTCCACCAGAGCGTCCCGCGCGCCCTGCGCCTCGAAGTGGTCGCGCGCCTCGGTCAGCGGCAGCCCGGTCTCCCGTGCGACCTCCGCGATCACCGCGGCGGAGAAACCGGGCGGCGTGTTGATGCCGGTGCCCACCGCCGTACCGCCCAGCGGCAGTTCCGCCAGCCGGGGCAGGGCCGCCCGGAGCCGCTCCACGCCGTATCTCACCTGCGCGGCGTATCCGCCGAACTCCTGGCCGAGGGTCACGGGCGTGGCGTCCATCAGATGCGTACGCCCGGACTTGACGACCTCCGCGAACTCGGCGGACTTGCGCTCCAGCGAGGCCGCGAGGTGCTCCAGGGCGGGGATCAGATCGCCCGTGACGGCCGCCGTCGCCGCGATGTGGATGGAGGAGGGGAAGACGTCGTTGGACGACTGCGAGGCGTTCACATGGTCGTTGGGGTGGACCGGGCGGCCCAGCCGCTCGCCGGCGAGGGTCGCCAGCACCTCGTTGACATTCATGTTCGACGAGGTACCGGAGCCCGTCTGGAAGACGTCCACCGGGAAGTGCTCGTCCCAGCGGCCGTCGGCGACCTCGGCGGCGGCGCCGGCGATGGCCTCGGCGATGTCCCCGTCGAGGACGCCCAGTCCGGCGTTGACCCGCGCGGCGGCGGCCTTGATCCGTGCCAGCGCCTCGATGTGCGCCCGCTCCAGCCGCTGGCCCGACACGGGGAAGTTCTCCACGGCCCGCTGCGTCTGCGCCCGCCACTTCGCATGGGCGGGGACCCGCACATCGCCCATCGAGTCGTGCTCCACGCGGTAGGCGTCGCCCTTGTCACCGGTGTCGGTCATGGGATCCAGTACCTCCGTGCTGCGTACGGTTCGGGGCAAAACCCCCTTACCGGCTGGAGCACGCCTCACGGCCCGCCTATTCCCCGGGGATTCCCACCCTGAACAGTGCTTCGGGACCGCCCCGGGGTTGCAGTCGGCGGCGGGAAAGGGCTGAGCCCCCTGTCGTGAACAGGGGGCTCAGCCCTCTCGGAATCTCCGGTTCTCCACACGGACGGACGCACGCACGGACGGACGCACGGCCGGGACGGGACCTGCTCCGCGCGAGGCCCTTCCACGCGGTCCGGGGCACGCGGCGCCGGGCTCCCGGGCACGGGCGCCCCTTCCGGGGCGGTGCCCCGGCGGAGGGGTCAGGCGAGGCCCGGGCCGCGGACCGGGATGGAGGTGAAGGCGGGGGCCGGCGCGGGGGCGGTGAAGAAGTCGTTCCCCTTGTCGTCCACGACGATGAACGCGGGGAAGTCCTCCACCTCGATCCGCCACACCGCCTCCATCCCCAGCTCCTCGTACTCCACGACCTCCACCTTCTTGATGCAGTCCTGCGCCAGCCGCGCCGCCGGCCCGCCGATCGACCCGAGGTAGAACCCGCCGTGCGCACCGCACGCGTCCGTGACCTGCTTCGAGCGGTTGCCCTTCGCGAGCATGACCTTGGAGCCGCCCGCCGCCTGGAACTGCTCCACGTACGAGTCCATCCGGCCGGCCGTCGTGGGGCCGAAGGAGCCGGACGCGTACCCCTCGGGGGTCTTCGCGGGACCGGCGTAGTACACCGGGTGGTCCTTCAGATAGGGCGGCATCTCCTCACCCGCGTCGAGCCGCTCCTTGATCTTCGCGTGCGCGATGTCCCGGGCCACGACCAGCGGCCCGGTCAGCGACAGCCGCGTCTTGACGGGGTACTTCGTCAACTCGGCGAGGATGTCGTCCATCGGACGGTTGAGGTCGATCCGTACGACGTCACCGGCCTCGTCCAGGTGCTCGTCCGTCGTATCGGGCAGGAACCGCGCCGGATCGGTCTCCAGCTGCTCCAGGAACACACCCTCGGCCGTGATCTTCGCGACGGCCTGGCGGTCCGCCGAACAGGACACCGCGATGGCGACCGGCAGGGACGCGCCGTGCCGGGGCAGCCGCACCACGCGCACGTCGTGGCAGAAGTACTTGCCGCCGAACTGCGCGCCGATGCCGATCTTCTGCGTCAGCTCGAAGACCTTCTCCTCCAGGTCCTTGTCCCGGAAGCCGTGCCCGGTCGGCGAGCCCTCGGCGGGCAGCTCGTCCAGATAGTGCGCGGAGGCGTACTTCGCGGTCTTGAGCGCGAACTCCGCCGACGTACCGCCGACGACGATCGCGAGGTGGTACGGCGGGCACGCGGCCGTACCCAGCGAACGGATCTTCTCCTCCAGGAACTTCATCATGGAGGTCTCGTTCAGGACCGCCTTGGTCTCCTGGTACAGGAACGACTTGTTCGCGGAGCCGCCGCCCTTGGCCATGAAGAGGAACTTGTACGCCCCGCCGTCGGTCGCGTACAGCTCGATCTGCGCGGGGAGGTTGGAGCCCGTGTTCTTCTCCTCCCACATGGTCAGCGGCGCCATCTGGGAGTAGCGGAGATTGAGCTTGGTGTACGCGTCGTACACACCGCGCGACAGGGCCTCCTCGTCACGGCCCCGGGTCAGGACGTTCTGCCCGCGCTTGCCCATCACGATCGCCGTGCCGGTGTCCTGGCACATCGGCAGGACGCCCGCTGCCGCGATGTTCGCGTTCTTCAGCAGATCCAGCGCGACGAACTTGTCGTTCGACGACGCCTGCGGATCGTCCACGATCCGGCGCAGCTGCGCGAGGTGCGCGGGCCGCAGATAGTGCGAGATGTCGTGCATGGCCTCGGCGGCGAGCCTGCGCAGCGCCTCGGGCTCGACCTTGAGGAACGTACGGCCGTCCGCCTCGACAGTGGAGACACCTTCGGCGGTCACCAGCCGGTACGGCGTGGTGTCCTCCCCCAGGGGGAGCAGATCGGAGTACTGAAACTCGGGCATTTACGGCCATTCCTCACTCGGCGGGTGCGCGGATGCGGCGGATGTGTGCGGACAGCGGCGCGGCTCCCAGCGTAGAACGCGCCCGGACGCCGTCGCCTGTGAGGTAAGGCTCAGTGGATCCGGGGCGTCCGGGGCGGGGTGGTGAGACGCCTTTCCCCGGGGTCGGGCGCGCGGGCGGAGGGGAGCCTTCCCGGGGCCGCCTGCGCGGCGCGGCGCTTCCCGGGGCGTCCGGGTGGAGTGGTGGAGGGCTCCCCGGGGTCCTTCGGGGGCGGTGCCGCGGCCCCTGCCGGGGCCCGTCCGCGCGGCCCTGTCCGAAGTGTCCGGGGGTGTCCTGGCGGTGTTGCCCCTAGTCGCGATCTATCGCGTTTCGCTACCCTGACTCCCGTGGACCTCGAAAAGCACCCCCAGAAGCCCGTCGTTCCCGCGGAGCGCGGCGCCGCCGCCCGGCCGTCGGACGAGATCCGCGCGTCGGACGCCGACCGCGACCGGATCGCCGACATTCTCCGGGACGCCCTGGCGGAGGGCCGGCTGGACGCCGAGGAGCACTCCGAGCGGATCGACCTCGTCTACCGCGCCAAGACGCTGGGCGAGCTCCAACCGATCGTCAGGGACCTGCCGCCCGCCCGGGCCAAGGACGCCGACACCGAGACGTACGCCTACGGACCCGACGCCCAAGGCGGCCCCGAGGAGAACCTGGTGGCCATCTTCTCCAGCACCATCCGCAAGGGACGCTGGAGCATCGGCCGCCGTACCAACGCGTTCTCGTTCTTCGGCAACATCGAGATCGACCTCACCGAAGCGCTGTTCCAGCAGCGGCTGACGGTGATCAACGCGACCTCCATCTTCGGCAACGTCGAGGTCCGCGTGCCCGAGAACATCACCCTCCGCGGCAACGGGAGCGGTATCTTCGGCAACTTCGAGATCCGCGGCCTGGAGGCCAGCAACCCCGAGGCACCGGTCGTCGTCGTCAGCGGCTACTCCGTTTTCGGCAATGTCGAGGCCAGGCCCAAGCGCGGCCGGCGCGTCTCCGATCTCCACAACCGCCTGCGCAAATACCTGGGCTGACACCTCCGCCCCCGAGCGGTTTCCGGCCGTGAGCCCCTGTGTGCCTTTCCGTGCGCCCCAGTTCGGCGCCACTCAGTGAATAGGAGTGCGCACAGCGGGTAGGGAGTGCTGCATCGTCTCTCGCTCGCGAAGCCGTCGTCAGGAGTAGACCCGTGCTGCAACTGCCGTACCAGTCCTTGCAGGTGGCCGCCGTTCCGCCCCAGCGGGCTCCCGCTCGGGAAGACCAGGACGGACCCTGGCACGCGGAGGCGGTGTGCCGTCGGGACGAGGCCGGGCTGTTCTTCGCCCCGTCGAAGGAGCCCACGGCTGCGAGGCTGTCGCGCGAGGAGGCCGCGAAGAGGGTCTGCGCCCGCTGTCCGGTCATGGTCGAATGCCGCGAACACGCCCTCCTCCAGCCCGAGCCCTACGGAGTCTGGGGCGGCCTGACCGCAGCCGAACGCCGCGTGGTCCTCGCAAGGCGCCGCCGCCGGGACGTGGAGATCAAACAGTCTCCCTCGGCTGCTTGAGGGTGGGTTTTTTTGGGGTTTGTTCTCCGCGGACGGAGTCTGGGGGAGAACAAACCCCAAAAAGTTACTGCGCCCTGTCGAAGTCGATCTGGCTGTACGCGCGCAGCTTCGACAGTCGGTGGGTCGAGTCGATCTGCCGGATCGTTCCCGACTTGGAGCGCATCACCAGGGACTGGGTCGTCGCCGTCTCCGCGCGGTAGCGGACGCCCCGCAGCAGTTCGCCGTCGGTGATGCCCGTCGCGACGAAGAAGACGTTGTCGCCGCGGACGAGGTCGTCGGTGAGGAGTACGCGGTCGAGGTCGTGGCCCGCGTCGAGAGCACGCTGGCGTTCGGCGTCGTCCTTGGGCCAGAGCTTGCCCTGGATGGTGCCGCCGAGGCACTTGATGGCACAGGCGGTGATGATGCCCTCGGGCGTGCCGCCGACGCCCATGAGCATGTCGACGCCGGTGCCCTCGCGGACCGCCATGATCGCGCCGGCGACGTCGCCGTCGGAGATGAACTTGATGCGCGCGCCGGTCTCGCGGATCTCCTTGACGATGCCCTCGTGGCGGGGGCGGTCGAGGATGACGACGGTGACGTCCTCGGGTGAGGAGTTCTTCGCCTTGGCGACGCGGCGGATGTTGACGGGCACGGGGGCGTTGATGTCGACGAAGTCGGCGGCCTCCGGGCCGGTGACGAGCTTGTCCATGTAGAAGACCGCGGAGGGGTCGAACATGGTGCCGCGGTCGGCCGCCGCGAGGACGGCGATCGCGTTGGGCATGCCCTTGGCGGCGAGGGTCGTACCGTCGATCGGGTCGACGGCGATGTCGCATTCGGCGCCCGTGCCGTCGCCGATCCGTTCGCCGTTGAAGAGCATGGGGGCTTCGTCCTTCTCGCCCTCGCCGATGACGACGATGCCGTTCATCGAGACGGTGTGGACGAGGGTTCGCATGGCCTTGACGGCCGCGCCGTCGGCGCCGTTCTTGTCGCCGCGTCCCACCCACCGGCCGGCCGCCATGGCGGCGGCCTCGGTGACCCTGACGAGTTCCAGGGCGAGGTTGCGGTCGGGGGCCTCGGGCGAGACCTCCAGCTGGGACGGCAAGTTGTGCTCGGACATCGGAGCGCACCTTTCTGAGCGGCGACGGCCGGAAGTGAGGGTGTCATGACTCTATCTGTAGGTCGACAAAATGAGCACAGGGGCCCACGTTTGAGCGCGTGCCGCTGATGCGACGATGGGGGCGTGGCAGGTATGCGAGGCAGACAGACCGTGCGAGACATGATTCTGTCGATGGCGGTCATAGGGGCCGTTGTCGCGGTGATCTACATGTTCGTTCCGCACGACGACAGCAAGGACCCGGTCAAGGCGATCGACTACAGGATCGAGCTGGTGACCGCGCAGCGCGCGGCGCCCTATCCGGTGATGGCGCCGGAGGGGCTGCCGAAGGGCTGGCGGCCGACGTCGGTCTCGTACGTCCGGGCGGAGGGCGACGCCTGGCATCTCGGGTTCCTCGACCCGGATCGCCGGTATGTGGCGATCGAGCAGTCGACGCAGGCGCCGGGCAAGTACGTCCCGAAGGTCACCCACCAGGCCAGGAACACCGGTGGGACGCATATGGTCGACGGCAGGGCCTGGCAGCGCTGGGAGGGCGAGAAGTACGACGCCCTGGTGCGGGTGGACAGGGGGGTGACGACCGTCGTGACCGGGTCGGCCCCGATGGCGCAGCTGACGGCGATGGCGGAGGCGCTGGAGTCGTCGAAGCCGCCCGAGACGCCCGGTCCGACGCCGTCCGGTCCGACGGGTTCGCCCGCACAGCCGTAGCGCGCCGCCGTCCCCGCTGCCGAGGGGACGGGCGCCGATACGCCCAGGGCCGCCGCATCCTTTCGGGTGCGGCGGCCCTGTCGTATGCCGTCATGCGCGGTCATCCGCCGTCAGGCGGGGCCGTGTGCGGGCGTGGGGGCCGGCCCGGCGTCCGTACGCGGCGTCCGTACGTACCGGCGGGGGTCAGACAGTGGTCACCACGGACTCGTACCGGAGGCGCGGGAGACGGGGGAACGGGGCGTTCTCGCCGGGCTTGCCGATGTTGACGACCATCAGCGGGGTGTGGTCGTCGTCGAGGAACTCCTTCTGGACCCCGATGGCGTCGAAGCCGGTCATCGGGCCGGCGGCGAGACCGGCAGCGCGGACGCCGACGATGAAGTACGCGGCCTGGAGGGCGGCGTTCAGGCCGGCGTTCCGCTCGCGGACCGGGCGCTCGGAGAAGAAGAGATCCTTGGCCTCGGGGAGGTGGGGGAGCAGCTCCGGGAGCTCCTCGTGGAACTCGTTGTCGGCGGCGAGGATCGCCACCAGCGGCGCGGAGCCGGTCTTGGCCTGGTTGCCCTCGGACATATGCGCGACCAGACGCTCGCGGGCCTCGTCGGAGCGGACGAGGACGACGCGCAGGGGGGTCTGGTTGAAGGCGGTGGGCCCGTACTTGACGAGGTCGTAGATCGCCTGGACCTGCTCATCGGTCACCGGTTCCCCGGTGAACGTGTTCGCGGTGCGCGCCTCCCGGAAGAGGAGGTTCTGGGCGGCGGGGTCAAGGACGAGAGTCATTCGGACGAGTACCTTCCGGTTCAAGGCGTGGGGGGACTTGCGACCGCTCCAACGAGACGCCGGTAGGTTAAATTTCAACTATCAGAAAAGTGTGCCCGGCCTCACAGAAGGACACGGGAATCGCGGCGCCCGCCTCTCCGGGCCCGCCCCCTCTCACTCTCCGTCCGGACCGGTCTCCCGCGCGCCCTCCGGGCCCGTCCGCTCCGCGTCCCCCGAGCCGCCGGCAAGCGCCGCGTCCAGGCGGGCGCGGGCGCCCTCCAGCCAGTGGCGGCAGACCTTCGCCAGCTCCTCGCCGCGCTCCCAGAGCGCCAGCGACTCCTCCAGCGTGGTGCCGCCCGCCTCCAGCCGGCGTACGACCTCGATCAGCTCGTCCCGTGCCTGCTCGTAGCCGAGCGCGGCCCCGTCCGTCTTGGCAGCCATGTGATCCATTCCCGTCTGAGTGATGTGTGTGAGGTGCCCCGGCCGGGACTACTCGGCGACCCGTACCGCGAACTCGCCGTCCGACACCCGCGCCCGCAGCTCGTCGCCCGCCGCCACGTCGTCCGGTGAGCGCACCACGGCGCCGTCCGCGCGTTGGAGCACCGCGTACCCCCGCTCCAGCGTCGCCGCGGGGGACAGTGAGACCACCCGCGCGCGGGTGTGGGACAGCTCCGAGTCGGCGCGGTCCAGCAGATGGCCCAGTACGCGCCTGCTCCGCGCGGTCAGCGCGTCGACCTCGGCCTCGCGCTCGTCGACCATCCGGTGGGGGTGCTCCATCGAGGGGCGGGACAGGGCGTGCGCCAGCCCGCGCTCCTCCCGGTCGAGCACCCCTTGGAGCGTGCGCAGCGAACGGTCCCGCAGCTGCCGGACCCGGTCCAGCTCCTCGCCCACGTCCGGTACGACCTTCTTCGCCGCGTCCGTCGGCGTCGAGGCCCGCAGATCGGCGACCAGGTCCAGCAGCGGGGAATCCGGCTCATGGCCGATCGCCGACACCACCGGAGTACGGCAGGCGGCCACCGCGCGCACCAGCAGCTCGTCCGAGAACGGCAGCAGATCCTCCACGCTGCCGCCGCCGCGCGCCACGATGATCACGTCCACCTCGGGCAGATCGTCCAGCTCCTTGACCGCCTGGACGACCTGGGGCACCGCGTGCACCCCCTGCACCGCGACATTGCGCACCTCGAAGCGGACGGCCGGCCACCGCCGCCGCGCGTTCTCCAGGACGTCGCGCTCGGCGGCCGACGCCCGGCCGCAGACCAGTCCCACCCGGTGCGGCAGGAACGGCAGGGACCTCTTCCGGTCGGGGGCGAAGAGGCCCTCCGCGCCCAGGGCCCGCTTCAGCTGCTCCAGGCGGACCAGCAGCTCGCCGACGCCCACCGGCCTTATCTCCACGGCCCGCAGCGACAGCTGCCCCCGGGGCGCGTACCACTCCGGTTTGGCGTGCACCACGACCCGCGCGCCCTCGGCCACCACATCGGCGACGGCGTCGAAGACCTGCCGGAAGCAGGTGACGCTCACCGAGATGTCGTACGACGGATCGCGCAGGGTCAGGAAGACGACCCCCTGCCCGGGGCGCCGGGACAGCTGGGTGATCTGCCCCTCCACCCAGACCGCCCCGAGCCGGTCGATCCACCCCCCGATGAGCCGGGACACCTCGCCGACGGGCAGGGGGGCTTCCGCGGACGTGTTGAGAGCCATACGGGGGAGCGTATCGGCCGGGTACGACACCGGGAGCGCGCCGCCGCACACGGCTTCCCCGTCCGCCCGTCCGCCCGTCCTTCCGTCGGTTCCCGCGCACCCCTCGGTGCGTGCGGGAACGGCCCGTGCACCGCCACGGCCGGTTCGCGGGGCTTCCCGTGCGCCCCCGGCCGGTCCGTGGCCGGGACACCGGGAACCCTGCGTCACCGCGCCCGGCCCGGGACCGGACTCGGGGAGACCCTGCGCCACATGCCCGGGCCACATGCCCGGGCCACATGCCCGGCACCTGGGGAAACCCCCGCGCCGCCCGGCCCGGCCACGGGCCGCCCGGGAAACCCTCCGCGGGCTCCCTCGCTACCGCGCCGTGCCCGGTCGCTCGCGCTGCACCAGCAGTACCACCAGTCCCACGGCCAGCCAGATCGCGCCCACCACCTGTGCCGAGCCCGCCGCCTCCACGATCACCGCGATCAGCACCACGGCGCCGAGAACCGGTACGACCAGATGGCGCAGCCAGTCCGGCGGCCCCTCCATCCGCCGCACCACGAACCAGCCGACCACGCTCGCGTGCAGCAGCACGAACGCCGTCAGCGCCCCGATGTCGACCACCGACACCAGATGGTCGAGCCCGTCGGGGCGCCGCGCCGCCCACACCGCGGCGATCAGCGTCACCACGGCCGCCAGCAGCAGCGCGATACGCGGAACGCCCGAGTCCGTACGGGACAGGGCCCGCGGCAGCCTGCGGTCGCGCGCCATCGCGAACAGCAGCCGCCCGGCCGCCGCCTGCCCCGCCAGCGCCGCGAACGCCGCACCGATCGCCTTGCTCACCGCGATCAGATCGTGCAGCCAGGTCCCCACCGAGGCGTCCACCGCGTCGTAGAAGGCCGAGCCCTGCAGCTCGGGCCGCGCGGCCAGCTCCGCCGACGACAGCGGCTCCAGCAGCGCGACCAGATACGTCTGCGCCACGAACAGCACACCCGCCAGGACCAGGCAGAACAGCACCGCCCGCGCCACCTTCCGCGACCCCCCGGTCACCTCCTCCGCGAACGAGGCGATCGCGTCGAAGCCGAGATAGGACAGGACGGCGACCGACACCGCGCCCAGCACCGCCGTCAGGGAGAACGCCACATCGCCGGTGAGCGGCGAGAGCCAGCCGCGCTGAGCCCCGTCCCGTACGAGCACCACCACCGCGCTCACCACGAACACCAGCAGGACCAGGATCTCCATCGCCAGCACGGCGAAGCCGACGCGCGCCGCCGCCCGTACGCCCCAGAGGTTCAGCAGCGTCGTCACCACGACCGCGATCGCGGTCCACACCCACCGGTCCACCTCCGGGACCAGTGCCTCCATCGCGATGCCCGAGAAGAGATACGCCACCGCCGGGATCAGCAGATAGTCGAGCATCGCCATCCACCCCGCGATGAACCCCGGCCCCTTGCCGAGCCCCTTGGAGGCGTAGGTGAACACCGAACCGGCCTGGGGCGCGACCCGCACCATCTGCGCGTAGCTCAGCGCGGTGAACGCCATGGCGACCGTGGCCACCACGTAGACGAGTGCGACGGCTCCATGGGACTTGGCGTCGAGGGTGCCGTAGACGCCGACGGGGGCCATGGGCGCGATGAAGAGCAGACCGTAGACCACGAGATCGCGGAATCCGAGACTCCGTCGCAGCTCACCGCCCTCGCCGGCCGTGTCCCCGTCCGCCGCCCTTCCCGGCTCCGGGGCTCCCGTCGTGGTCATGCGGCCCTCCGTCCGTCGCCCGCCTGCGCATCAGTGTTCCCCCAGGTGGCGATCACCCGCCTGTTCTGCGCGGCCTTACGATGGGGGGCATGACTGCTACGCCTCCTGCCCGTCGCGTCCTGCTCGCAGCTCCCCGTGGCTACTGCGCGGGAGTGGACCGTGCCGTGATCGCCGTTGAGAAGGCCCTTGAGCAGTACGGCTCTCCGGTGTACGTCCGCCACGAGATCGTCCACAACAAGTACGTCGTCCAGACCCTGGAGAAGAAGGGCGCGATCTTCGTCGAGGAGACGGCGGAGGTCCCCGAGGGGTCCATCGTCATGTTCTCCGCGCACGGAGTCGCCCCGGTCGTCCACGAGGAGGCCGCGGAGCGCAGGCTCGCGACCATCGACGCCACCTGCCCGCTGGTCACCAAGGTCCACAAGGAAGCCGTCCGCTTCGCGAACGAGGACTACGACATCCTCCTCATCGGCCACGACGGCCACGAGGAGGTCATCGGCACATCGGGCGAGGCCCCCGACCACATCACGCTGGTCGACGGCCCCGACGATGTCGCGAAGGTCGAGGTGCGCGACGAGTCGAAGGTCGTCTGGCTCTCCCAGACCACGCTCTCCGTCGACGAGACGATGGAGACGGTCGACCGGCTGAAGGAGAAGTTCCCGCAGCTGATCTCCCCGCCCAGCGACGACATCTGCTACGCCACGCAGAACCGCCAGATCGCGGTCAAGCAGATGGGCGCGGAGGCGGACCTCGTCATCGTCGTCGGCTCGAAGAACTCCTCGAACTCCGTACGGCTCGTCGAGGTCGCGCTCGGCGCGGGCGCGGGTGACGCCCATCTGGTCGACTTCGCCGACGAGATCGACGAGGCATGGCTGGACGGTGTCTCCACGGTGGGCCTCACCTCGGGCGCGTCCGTCCCGGAAGTACTGGTCGAAGGCGTACTGGAGTGGCTGGCGCAGCGCGGCTTCGAGGACGTCGAGCTGGTGAAGTCGGCCGAGGAGTCGATCACCTTCTCCCTGCCGAAGGAACTGCGGCGCGATCTGCGGGCCGAGGCCGCGCAGCTGGTGGCGAAGGCGTCGGGGGCCTCCGGCGAGTGACGGTCGGCTGCTGCCCGTAACGTTGGGTCCATGAACGTGTTCGGAGTGGACATCGGCGGATCCGGCATCAAGGGCGCTCCTGTGGACCTTGAGCGCGGAGAACTGGCGCAGGAGCGCCACAAGGTCCTGACCCCGCACCCGGCGACGCCCGACGCGGTCGCGGACGGCGTCGCCGAGGTGGTGAAGCACTTCGGCTGGTCGGGGCCGGTGGGGATCACCTTCCCCGGAGTCGTCACGGGGGGCATCACCCGTACCGCGGCGAATGTCGACAAACGCTGGATCGGCATGGACGCGACCCGGCTGCTCAGCGACCGGCTCGACGGCGCTCCCGTCAACCTGCTGAACGACGCGGACGCGGCGGGCATCGCGGAGATGGCCTTCGGCGCGGGCCGGGGCCGCACGGGCACGGTGATGGTGCTGACGCTCGGTACGGGCATCGGGAGCGCGGTCTTCAGCGAGGGCCGCCTGGTGCCCAACACCGAGCTGGGGCATCTGGAACTGCACGGCCACGAGGCGGAGAAGCGCGCGTCCACCAAGGCCAAGGACGACGAGGGCCTGACCTGGCAGCAATGGGCCCACCGGGTGCAGAAGTACCTGGCCCATCTGGAGATGCTCTTCTCCCCGGAGCTGTTCGTCCTCGGGGGTGGTGTGAGCCGCAAGGCGGACAAGTTCGTCCCGCACATCGAGGGCATCCGAGCGGAGATCGTCCCGGCGGAGCTCCGCAACGACGCGGGCATCGTCGGCGCCGCCATGTCCTCGACGCCCGGCTAGCCCTCCGCCCCGGACCCCGCTCCTCAAGCGCCGGAGGGCTGTGAAATCTCCGGCCTGCCAGAAGGCGAGCATTTCCAGCCCGTCCGGCGTTTGAGGACTCCGGCCAAGGGGGCCGGTCGCCCCGGCAGGGCGGTGCCCTCGGAAGCCTGAATCCCGGCCCTGCCCGGAGGGCCTAGCGGAGGGCCTAGCGGCGGGCCGCCGGTGGCTGGGACGGGCGGGGGCGGCGCCTGCGGTGGGGGAGCCCCCGGAGTTTGCGGGCGCAGGTGATCAGGCCCGCGACCAGCGTGCCCCCGTACAGCCACCCCGCGTGCACCGCCAGCGCCGTCACCACCGCCATGATCTGCCCGCCGAATCCGCCCTCGCCGCCGGCGATGGGGATGACGCCGACGGCGAAGGCGATCGGCACACTGATCGGCGCGGTGACGAGATCCGCCTCGCGGACCCAGAGCGCGGTGAGCGCGCAGACGGGCAGGAAGAGCACCCCGTACACGACGGGTGATCCGTCGAGGAGGAGCCAGTCCAGGGAGCCGATCACCAGCATCGCGGTCACGGCGAAGAGCCCGCCGCCCAGGCCGGTCAGCCGGGGGCTGGGCAGCTTCCGCAGGGCGAGGACCACGGGCGGTACGGCCCGTGGCGGACTCGCCGGCCGGACCCCGTACACCGCCGGACGGTCCGCGACGGCACCCTGCGGTGACAGGGGACCTTGGGGAGAAAGCGGGGCCTGCGGCCGTCGGCGGCGCTGGGGGTGACTCGTCCTTGGCTGCTCCACCCCACCAACGTAGGTTGCCGGTGGGGAGGAATCGGGCCCGGGACACGCCCTTTGGCCGACCTTGGCGAAGAGTTCGACTCCTCGGCCCCCTCCGCCGCCCCTCCACTGGCCCCTTTCCGCGGCCCGGGGGACTCTCGGGGCGAGGGCCCGGGAAGGGAGCGGCCCGGTCCCGGAGCCGCCGCGTCCCGCCCCGGCGCATCCCGTCACGGCCCCGCGCGGCCGGACCGTAAACTGGGGGATCGGCCCCCGTCCGGCCGGCAGCGAGTCTCATCCACTCCTTACCCCAGGAAGTCGCCAACGTGTCGCTCACGATCGGAATCGTCGGCCTGCCCAATGTCGGCAAGTCGACCCTGTTCAACGCCCTGACCAAGAACGACGTGCTGGCGGCCAACTACCCGTTCGCCACCATCGAGCCGAACGTCGGCGTGGTCGGTGTCCCCGACGCCCGTCTCGCCACGCTCGCGGAGATCTTCGGCTCCCAGCGGATCCTCCCGGCGACCGTCGACTTCGTCGACATCGCGGGCATCGTCCGCGGCGCGAGCGAGGGCGAGGGCCTGGGCAACAAGTTCCTGGCGAACATCCGTGAGTCCGATGCGATCTGCCAGGTCATCCGCGCCTTCAAGGACGAGAACGTCGTCCATGTGGACGGCAAGGTCTCCCCGAAGGACGACATCGACACCATCGACACCGAGCTGATCCTCGCCGACCTCCAGTCCGTCGAGAAGGCGGTCCCGCGGCTGACGAAGGAGGCCCGCCTCCAGAAGGACAAGGTCGCCGTCCTCGCGGCGGTCGAGTCCGCGCAGAAGATCCTGGAGTCCGGTCAGACCCTGTTCTCCGCCGGGATCACCAAGGGCACCGAGCAGGGTGACCTGCTGCACGAACTGCATCTGCTGACGACCAAGCCGTTCCTGTACGTCTTCAACGTCGACGAGGACGAACTGGTCGACGAGGACTTCAAGAACGAGCAGCGCGCCCTGGTCGCCCCCGCCGAGGCGATCTTCCTCAACGCCAAGATCGAGTCCGAGCTGATCGAACTCGACGACGACGAGGCACTCGAACTGCTCCAGTCGATGGGCCAGGAAGAGCCCGGTCTCGCCACCCTCGGCCGGGTCGGCTTCGACACGCTGGGCCTTCAGACGTATCTGACGGCGGGCCCCAAGGAGACCCGCGCCTGGACGATCAAGAAGGGCGCGACGGCTCCCGAGGCGGCCGGTGTGATCCACACCGACTTCCAGAAGGGCTTCATCAAGGCCGAGGTCATCTCCTTCGGCGACCTCGTCGAGACCGGCTCGGTCGCCGAGGCCCGCGCCAAGGGCAAGGCGCGCATGGAGGGCAAGGACTATGTGATGCAGGACGGCGACGTCGTGGAATTCCGCTTCAACGTGTAGTCGTGCATATACCGCGCGTGAGGAATTGAGTCAAACGCGCACGTCAGAAGGGGTCAGACTCGGATGAGTCCGACCCCTTCTGCGTTCCCGTGCCGACATGGTGCTGATGATTCAGCTGCTTCGGGGCGGTGTGAGCTTGTCGAGGTCCAGGCTGATGCCGAAGGGCAGCGGGCGCTGGAGGGTGCTCCCGGAAGATACCGGCGGGAGTTTCACGTTCTCCGGGGCGTACCGGGTCCGGTCGGGGCGTAGGGCAGGTCCGTCAGCAAGAGGTCCGGCGCCCCGTTCCGTCAGGTGCCCGCCGCATAGCGGACGAGGATGTTGTCCGAGTGCTCGGCGGTACGGGTCGACAGCAGACGCAGCGGCGGGATCCCCTCCGCCCGGAACGCCTTGGTGAACAGCGGTGTCCCCGTGCCGAGTGCCGTCGGGCCGATCATCAGGTGCAGCTCGTCGACCAGACCCGCGGCGAGCAGGTCGTTCCACAGGATGTGGCTGCCGAAGACCAGGATCTCCCGACCGCCGGTCTCCTTCAGGGCCGCGATCTCCCGGTGGGCGTCCGCGCGGCGCACGAAGCGGGTGGTGGAGTGCCAGGGGGACGACGCGTCCGGGGTGAGGCCGTCGGAGACCACGACCTTCTCGATCGCGCCGTTGAGCCGGGCGGTCTCCCGGGCGAGCGCGGTCGCCTCCGGGGCGGTCGCCCGCTGTGGCCAGTAGGCCAGGAACCCCTCGTACGTCCGCCGGCCGAGCAGCAGGGTGTCGGCCGCGCGGAGGCGCTCCGCGTTGTGGACGTCGAAGCTGTTGTCCATCGGCAGGGCCATGACGTCGCCGCCGGGCCCTTCGTAGCAGCCGTCCAGGGAGACGATGTTGGTGACGATGAGCTTGCGCATGGCGGCCTCTGTCTCTCTCTTCCTGTTCTTCGCCGGATTTCACGGCCTTCGAAGGTTGAGAGACGGGGAGCGCCCGGAATTCATCGCTCTTCGCGGATCGAGTCGTCCCTTCCGTGGCGGGCGGGGGCGGGGTGCTCCGGGGGGAGCCCGAGACGGCGGTGGAGTTCCGGGTCGAGGAAGCCGGTGATCTCCGCGATCCGCCCGGAGCGCACCGTGAGGACGTTGATCGCGCCGATGCGGTACGCCGGTGAGCCAGGCTCCCGCAGATAGCAGGCGAACCCGGGCTGGCCGTTCGCCCGCAGCGGCACCAGCCGCCAGGGGGTGGCGAAGACCCGTTCCGTGAGGAACCGTACGACGTCGTCCCGGCCGTCGAACCACGCGGGCAGCGGCGGCATGGTGAAACGCGCGTCCTCGGTGAGCAGCTTGAGCAGCGCGGATACGTCGGCCCGTTCCCAGGCGGTCATGAACGCGTCCACCAGCTCCCGGCGGCCGTCCTCGCCGAGCGCTTCCAGTTCGGCCCGCTGGGTGGTGTCCGGGGTGAGCGGCGCGACGGTCCTGCGGGCGCGCTGAAGGGCGCTGTTCACGGACGCGGGGGTCGTCTCCAGGATCCGTGCCGTTTCGGCGGCCGAGAACTGGAGGACCTCCCGCAGGATCAGTACCGCGCGCTGGGTGCCCGGCAGATACTGGAGCGCGGCCACGAACGCCAGCTCCACGCTCTCCCGGCGCAGCCACCGGGCCTCGGGATCGCCCGCTCCGGCCGCCCGTCCCTCCGGCTCGGGCGCCGGCCCGTCATCGGGCCAGGGCTCCAACCAGACGGGCCCGGTGACGGGTTCCCCGAGGTCGGCGGTGTCCCGGCGCGGCGGGCCGTGGTCCGGCGACAGCATCCGGCGGGGGCGGTGCGCCGCCAGCCGCAGACAGGCGTTGGTGCAGATGCGGTACAGCCAGGCGCGCAGCGAGCTGCGGCCCTCGAAGCCGGACAGCCCGCGCCAGGCCCCGAGCAGTGACTCCTGGAGCGCGTCCTCGGCGTCCTGCACCGAGCCGAGCATCCGGTAGCAGTGGGCGTACAGCTCACCGCGGTGGGCCGTGACCAGGGCCTCGAAGGCCGTGGAGTCCCCCTGCCGGGCGGCCGCCAGCAGAGCGTCCGCGGATTCGGCCATGCCCGTCGTATCGGCCGTATCGGCCGTATCGGCCGTATCGGCCGTATCGGTGGTGGTGGTCCCGCCGGTGCCGCGGGCGGTGTCGTCGTCGCTGCTCCTGAGCCGTGTCACGGCGACCGCTCGCCCAGACCGGCGTCGGCGAGTTCCGCGATGACCTCCGCGTGGCACTTCTCCGGGACGCACCAGCAGCCGAGCCGCCGGCCGCGCAGCGCGGGCAGCAGCTCCAGCAGATCGGGACGGGCGAGCAGATGGGCCCGGTACAGCTTCACGACCTCCTCGCGGGTGCCGTCGGGTCCGGGGCGGTACGGGCTCGCCAGCGGGGATCCGTCGAGCTCCCAGCCGCCGCGGTGCATGGCACGGCCCACGTAGACGACGTCCGCGTACGCGGGGTCGTCGCGGTGGCCCTTGAGGTTGACCACGGTGGTTCTCTCCATGGGGTGGATCCTGCGGCCTCGGAACGGTCCCCGCCACCGGTTCCTGCCACTCGGGTCCCACGCGACCTCCATCGGGCCCGTCACCGGAGCCCGGCGGGGGAACGCCAGCTCGGTGCCCGCCCGTCTACCGCGGTGCCAGGCCCGTCTTCAGGCCCGCGCCGCACAGGGGAACGACGGTCTCCCCCTCCCGTACACCCGTCCCCTCCGGCAGCTCCCGCACCGCCGCCCAGCAGGCCACCGCGGTCGACTCCACGAACAGCCCACGGGACGCCAGGTCGAGCTGCGCGGAACGGATCTGTTCCTCCGTCACGGTGAGGAAGGTGCCGCCCGACTCGCGTACGGCCGCGAGGATCGCGCGGGCCCGCGGCGGACGGGGGATGGCGATGCCCTCGGCGAGCGTGGTCCCGCCGGAGCCGCCGTCTGTCCCGCTGGAGCCGCTCCCCGTCCCGCCTGTCCCGCCGCCTGTTCCGCCCGTCCCGCCGAAGCCGCCTGTCGCATCGGACCCGTCGGCTCCGGTCCCGATGCCGGCCCTGGGCCCGATGCCCGTTCCGGCTCCGGTCCCGTCGTCCGGCAGCTCGGCGGCCCCCGCGTGGAACGCCGCCGCCAGCGGAGAGACGGCCGCCGCCTGGACCGCGACCAGCGCGGGGCGGCGGTCGATGAGTCCGTGGCCGTACAGCTCGTCGACGGCGAGCGCCGCGCCGAGCAGCAGGGTGCCGTTGCCGACGGGGACGACGAGCGTGCCGGGCAGCGAGCCGCCCAGGTCCTCCCACAGTTCGTAGACGTAGGTCTTGGTGCCGTGCAGAAAGTACGGGTTGTACACATGGCTCGCGTAGAACGTGCCGGGTGCGTCCGCGGCCACCCGTGCCGCCGCGGCGGTCGCCTCGCGGTCACCGGGCACCCGTTCGAGGCGCGCGCCGTGCGCCACGATCTGCTCGGCCTTCTTCGCCGATGTGCTCCCGGGGACGTACACCGTGCAGGCCAGCCCTGCCCGCGCGCAGTACGCGGCGACGGCGGTGCCCGCGTTGCCGCTGCTGTCCGCGACCACCTGCCCGGGCCGCAGCACGCGCGCCAGCTCCGCGAGCATGACCGCGCCCCGGTCCTTGAAGGAGAGCGTCGGCATCAGGAAGTCGAGTTTGGCGGAGATGCCGGGGACGAGCCGTACGAGTGGAGTGCGGCCCTCACCGAGGGAGGTGGCGGGTGAGGAGAGCGGCAGTGCCTCCGCGTAGCGCCAGAGGGAGTCGACCCGGCCGGGCAGCGCTGCGCCCGGCACCGCTCCGGCGCTGAAGTCCAGGTCCCAGGGCCCGCCGCAGCCCGGGCAGCACCAGCTCAACTCCTCGACGGGGGAGGTGAGGTGACAGCCGGGACAGCGGTACGGGGGGAGGTGTGCCGCGGGGTCCTGGAGGGAGCGCGCGCGGGGAGCGGAGGTCATGGTTCCACAGCATGACAGCTGTGTTGCGTGTGTGGCCCACGTGTTACGGCGCCTCCGGGGCCCTTGTGGGATTCCTATGGATCCGTCAATCTTTCGCTCGGCAGGTTCAAGACATGGACATGGCATGTTCCGAGCCCGTGTTGCGCCATGTGACTTGTCATGCCCCTGCCATTTCAGGGAATCGTCGAGGAGGACCCCCACATGTCGAAGACCCGTACCCAGCGCCGAAGACTCACCGCGATCAGCGCAACCGCCGTCGCCGCCCTCGCGTTCGGCGCGCTCTCCGCGCTCCCGGCCGTCGCCGCCACCGCGGCCGACCGGGCTCCGGAGGGCACCGTCCAGAACGCGGGCGCCCCCGGTGCCGTCAAGGACAGCTACATCGTCACCCTCCGCGAGTCGGCGGCCGACGCCGGTTCCCCGGAGGGCCGGGCGCTCGCCGCCGCGTACGGAGCGAAGATCAGGAAGACGTACCACAGCGCCCTCAACGGCTACTCGGTCCGGCTCTCCGAGAAGCAGGCGCGGAAGTTCGCCGGTGACCCGGCTGTCGTATCGGTGGTGCAGAACAGGGTTTTCCGGGCGACCGGCATCCAGCCGAACCCGCCGTCCTGGGGTCTGGACCGCATCGACCAGCGCGCCCGGCCGCTCGACTCCCGCTACACCTACCCCGACAGCGCGGGCGAGGGCGTGACCGCGTACATCATCGACACCGGTGTACGTATCACGCACAGCGACTTCGGCGGCCGGGCCTCCTACGGCTACGACGCCATCGACAACGACAGCACCGCGCAGGACGGCAACGGCCACGGCACGCATGTCGCCGGCACGGTCGCCGGTACCTCCTACGGCATGGCCAAGAAGGCGAGGATCGTCGGCGTGCGCGTGCTCGACAACTCCGGCTCGGGCACCACCGAGCAGGTCGTCGCGGGCATCGACTGGGTCACGCGCAACGCCGTCAAGCCGGCCGTCGCCAATATGAGCCTCGGCGGCGGGATCGACAGCGCCCTCGACACCGCCGTACGCAACTCGATCGCCTCGGGCGTCACCTACGCCGTCGCCGCGGGCAACGAGAACGCCAACGCTTCCACCACCTCACCCGCCCGCGTCGCCGAGGCCGTCACCGTCGGCTCGACCACCAACGCGGACGTACGTTCCGGCTTCTCCAACTACGGCGCCGCACTGGACGTCTTCGCGCCCGGTTCGTCGATCACCTCGGCCTGGAACACCGGCGACTCGGCGACCAGCACCATCTCCGGTACGTCGATGGCGGCCCCGCACGTCGCCGGAGCGGCGGCGCTCCATCTCTCGGCCAACCGGACCGCGACCCCGGCGCAGGTCGGCGCCGCGCTCGCCGCCGCTGCGACGCCCGGCGCGGTGACCTCGCCGGGCACCGGTTCGCCGAACCGCCTGCTGTACGTGGGAGGCACCACCACTCCGCCTCCGGGCAAGCGGTTCGAGAACACCGCCGACCACCCCATCGGCGACAACGCCACTGTCGAGTCCCCGGTCACCGTCACCGGAGTCACCGGGAACGCGCCCGCCGCGCTGAGCGTGCCCGTCGACATCAAGCACACCTACATCGGTGATCTGCGCATCGACCTCGTCGCACCGGACGGGACCGTCTACAACCTGAAGGCGTACGGGTCGGGCGGCAGCGCGGACAACGTGATCACCACCTACACGGTGAACGCGTCCGCGGAGTCCGCGAACGGGACCTGGAAGCTGCGGGTCGGAGACAACGCCGCACAGGACGTCGGCAGGATCGACTCCTGGGCGCTGCAGTTCTGACGGAGTCCTGAGTCCCAGGGAACGGTGAGGGGGCGGTCGCGGTGGCGACCGCCCCTCTTGCTGCTGTTCGGGTCGCCCGTGCTGCCCCTGTTTGCCCGTGTCGCCCCCGCTGTCTCTGCTGCTGTGCGTCCCCCGCGTTCCGGCTGCTCCGCCGTCCCGGCTGTTTCGGTTGCTCCGCCGTCCGCTTCCGCGCTTTCCGGTTCTCCCGGTTTCCCGTTGCTCCGGCCCCCTGCCTATCCGGGACCCCGCAGGTGTTTGTACGATTCCGGACTGATCCCGCCGCCTTCCCCGCCCCTGAACCCGACTGAGGTTCCGATTCCGGTTTCGGTCGCCGGATCCGGCCTGGTCCGGTGTGCGGTCCGGTTCCGGTTCCGGCCCGGTTCAGGTCCGGTGCCGCTTCCGTCGCAGTGCGGGAGGGCGTGGGTTCAAAGCCGTCTCTCTTCCCCTCCGACGAGGAGCATCGCACCCGTGGACCCATCGCAGCAGGGCGGACCGCAGCCGCAGCATCCGGGCGGTCAGCAGCCGTTCCCGCCGCCGTCCGCGCCACCGGGGCAGGCGCATCCGGCGTACCGGCCGTACCAGCAGTTCCCGCAGTACCCGCAACCTCCCGCGGTGCGCCCGGTGAACGGATTCTCCGTCGCCTCCCTGGTGAGCGGGATCGTCTGCTGTCTGCCGCCGCTCGGCCTGGTCCTCGGTCTGGTCGCGCTCTCCCAGATCAAGAAGAAGGGCCAGCGCGGCAAGGGTCTGGCGGTGGCGGGCACGGCGCTCTCCGTGATCGCCACCGTGCTGGTCACGGTCGCCCTGGCCGGCGGAGTGGCGGGCGAGGTGTGGGACGGCGTCAAGGACGGGGTGAACGACGCCGCCCGCTCCCGCCCCGCGTCGGAGCTGCGCAAGGGCGACTGCTTCAACGCGCCCAGCGGTGGCGGGCTGGAGGATGAGATATCCCGGGTCGTCATCGTGACATGCGAGAACCCGCACGAGGGCGAGGTCTCCGGGACCTTCGAGCTGACCGGCTACGACCGGTATCCCGGTGAGTCCGTCCTCGCACCCGTGGCAGAGCGGCGCTGCGAGGACATCGAGTTCTCGTACGCGATGGACCCCTGGGAGATCCCGGGCACGGTCGAGCCGTACTACTACCTGCCGACCCCGGAGGGCTGGAAGCTCGGCGACCGGGAGGTCAACTGCGGGTTGGCGACGAGCAACGGCGATCGGACCAGCGGGTCCGTCCGGCGCGACGCGACCGATCTGGACGCGCACCAGATCGCCTATCTGAAGGCGGAGACGGGAGTCCTCCGTACGACCTTCGACCAGCCCGAGGAGGAGTTCCCCCAGGCCGTGAACGCCTACCGCGCCTGGGCCCGCCTCACCTCGACGGCACTCGCCGAGGGTGCGGACACCCTCCGCGCCCATGGGTTCGCGACCGACACGGTCGAGCTCGCCGCTCAGCGGGCCGGCGAATTCGACCGGGCCGCCGACGACTGGGACAAGGCCGCCGGGGCCAAGGACGAGAACACCTTCTGGGACCACGCCTTGGCCGCCGAGGAAGCCCTCGATCCCCGTACCGAGACCGCTCTCCGCAAGATCCTCGATCTGAAGACGACCCCACCCGCCCCCGAGACGAAGGCCTGACCGGCGCCGGATCCGACCTCCCGCCGGCACCGGTGGCGGTGCCGTCCTGCCGTGGCCGTGGCCGTGGCCGTGGCCGTGGCCGTTCCGGGCGGGCGGGCGCTGTGAGCCGTGCTCCGGCACGTCACGGGCGACGTGCTTCGGCTTGTCCGGGTACGGTCCGGCCGACAGCGGCCGGGGCAGCCGCACGACAGGGGTGAGCGGGGGCTGGGAGGTTCGGCTGTCCCGGCGACCCTGCCTCGCGAGGGCGTAGGGCGTTGGGCGTTGGCTCCGCGGGGAGCGGTGGGTGCGCGGGTGCGCGGGTGCCGGGTGCGCGGGTGCGCGGGTGCGCGGGTGCCGGGTGCGCGGGTGCGCGGGTGCACGGGTGGCGGGTGCACCAGGCGCGACAGGGCGCCCCGACACCGGCCCGTACGGGAAGAGGCCGGTGTGGGGGCCACCGACAGCCCCCACACCGGCCTCGACCCGGGGGGGGGGGGGGGGGGGGGGGGGGGGCGGCGGGCGCCCCCCCCCCGCCCCGCGGGGGCGCCCCCCCCCCCCGGGGCGGGGGGCCCCCCCCCCCCCCCCCCCCCCCCCCCCCCCCCCCCCCGCCCCCCCCCCCCCCCCCCCCCCCCCCCCCCCCCCCCCGCCCTCTAGTCTCGGGAAAGCCCCCGGTCGACGGCCTTCGTCAGCTCGCCGTCCGCCGTGTCCGCGTCCAGCGACCAGAACATCGCGCCGCCCAGACCCCGGTCACGGATGTACGAGGTCTTGGCCCGCAGCACCTGAGGGTCGTCGTACGTCCACAGCGTGTTGCCGTCGAACAGCCACGCCTGCCCGTACTTCCGGTGCACCTTGTACGCCCCGGAGTCGGCGAGCTTCTTCAGCGCCTTGTAGTCCTCGTAGCCCGCCGAGTAGGTCGCGGGCGCGGGCCGCGCGGCCGGCTGCCCCATGCCGTCGCCGCCACCGGTCACCCCGGTCCAGCCCTGGCCGTAGAACGGCATGCCCATCACCAGCTTGTGCGCCGGCGCGCCCCGCCGCAGCCAGTCCCCTACGGTCTGGTCGACGCTGAAGTCGTTCTTCGCGTACAGCGCCGACTGCTGGGCCGTGGTCTTCTCGCCGGAGACATGGAAGTCGTAGCCCTGGAGGTTCACGAAGTCGAAGTCGCGCATGATCTTGCGCACTTCGAAGCCCGCGTCGATCTTCGCGGGAGCGGTCGGTACGAACGCGGACAGCTCGTAGTGCTTCCGCTTCCCGTGCCGCTGCTCCTGCTTCCGCTTCCGCTCCTCGCTCTTCGCGTACGCGTCGAGCTGCGTGCGGAACTCCCGTACCAGCGCGGTGAAGTTCTTCTTGTCCTCGGGCCGGTAGATCGTGTCGTCCTCGCCCGCGGAACCGGGCCACTCCCAGTCGAGATCGACCCCGTCGAAGACTCCGGCCGCCGCGCCCGCACCACCGCGCGCGCCGTCCACGGGCAGATTGCCCTTGATGTAGAGATCGATGCAGGAGGAGACGAACGCCTTCCGCTTGGCCTCGGTAAGGACCGCGTTCGAGAAGTGCGTCGACCAGCTCCAGCCGCCGAGGGAGATCATGACCTTGAGGCCGGGGTGCTTGGCCTTGAGTTCGCGCAGCTCGTTGAAGTTGCCCGCGAGCTTCTGGTCGGGGGAGTCGGTGGCGCCGTCCACGGAATCGGCGGCCGGGACCGGGCGGACGTAGTCGGCCCAGGAGTCGCCCTCGCCCGCGGGGCCACCGATGAAGCACTTGCCGTCGGGGCTGACGTTGCCGAAGGCGTAGTTGATGTGGGTGAGCCTGGCGGCCTGGCCGCTGGTGTCCAGGTCCTTGACCTGGAAGTCCCGGCCGTAGATGCCCCACTGGGTGAAGTAGCCGACGCGCTTGTACGCGGGCTTGTGGTCGCGGTCGTCGGCGTCGGCCGTCGTGGCGGCCGACGAGGTGGGGGCGGCCGGGGCGGCCGGAGCCGCGGCGGGGGAATCCGCGGACGCCGCGGGGGCGAGGGTCGCGATGAGAGAGAGCGAACCGGCTGCAACAGCCGTCCGGACAAGGCTTCTTCGACGCATGGGGGCTCTCCTGTGCGTGATTCCGGCAGTCGTGCGCGGGCCGCGCCGCCATGACACGCGGCAGCGCACACCTGTGCCGGACAGTTACGTGAAGGGGCGTCGTGCAGGACAGGACCGTATTGGTCTGGACCATTAAGGTCAATGCTTTCGAGCGCGATGATCGCCGCTACCCGGGGTAAGGGCACGTCTCCCCGGGTGGCGGGCGCCCGCCACCGAGTAAGTTGTCACCTCGGGTAATGTTCTGGCCCATGGTTGCGGGCAACAACCCACGGTTGCGAGGCTGTTGCTGTCTGTCAATGTGATGGGAGTGGCCAGTGACATTCGGTGAGCAGCCGGCCTATCTGCGCGTTGCGAGCGATCTCCGCCAGAAGATCGTCAACGGCTCGCTGCCGCCGCACACCCGCCTTCCCTCGCAGGCCCGTATCCGCGAGGAGTACGGGGTCTCCGACACCGTCGCCCTGGAGGCGCGCAAGGTCCTGATGGCCGAGGGGCTGGTGGAGGGCCGCTCCGGTTCGGGGACGTATGTCCGGGAGCGCCCGGTCCCGCGACCCATCGCCCGCTCCGGCTACCGCCCGCCGTCCGGCGCCAACCCCTTCCGGCAGGAGCAGGCCGCCGACGGGGCGCGCGGCACCTGGGAGTCCAGCAGCGAACAGGAGACGGCGAGCGTGGAGATCGCCGCCCGGCTCGGTGTCGCCGCCGGTGCGCGGGTGATGCGTACCCGCTATGTGTTCCGCGACGGGGGAGAGGCGATGATGCTCTCCACCTCCTGGGAGCCCCTCGAAGTCACCGGGCGCACTCCCGTGATGCTGCCCGAGGAGGGTCCCCTCGGCGGGTGCGGGGTCGTCGAACGGATGGCCGCCATCGATGTCGTCGTGGACAACGTTTCCGAGGAGGTCGGCGCCCGCCCCGGCCTGGCGGAGGAACTGCTGCTCCTCGGGGGTGTCCCGGGACATGTGGTCATGGTCGTCGCCCGTACGTACTTCGCGTCCGGGCGCGCGGTCGAGACCGCGGACATCGTCGTCCCGGCGGACCGCTTCCGGATCGCCTACCGTCTGCCGGTGAAGTGACGCCCCTGCGCCGGTCGCGCCGAGCCGGCCGGGGCATGCCGAGGAGCGCAGGGCGCCGAGCGGGTGTGACGCCGTCCGCCCGGTGGGGCGCGGCGGCCCGGGCGCTGTCCGGTGAGGGTCCGGCGCACGCCCGGGGTGGCGGCTCCGGCGGCCGCGCGGGCAGCGTCACGCGCCGGGCGCGCGGGGTCGGCGCCGGGTGCCGCGGGGTGGTGGCGCTCGGCGGAGACGGGCGGGTTCCCCGAGGGCTCGGGGGCGACGGTGTGGGATGCCCGCCGCAGGCGTTGCGGCGGCGCGGTCCGGCGTACGCGAGGGTGGAGCGATGCTGCCGGATCCGGCCAAAGGGGGCGCATCAAGCCTGGTGCGCCCCTCTTTCTTCTCTCTTTGTGTAAACCCGTATCCGCTGAGTGAAGGTCAGGCGTAGGCTCCGGCATATGCTTATTGCGGTTTCCCGGCGATCCTTACGGACCTGCGGACCCACCGAGGGAGGGGCGCGATGAACGACAGCACCACAGTGCTCCCGTGGCTCGTCATACGCCAGGACGACAACGGCAACCGCTACCGCGTCGGCCGGTACGCCACCGAGGGCGAGGCGCAGCAGATCGTCGACACACTCGACGTCAAGGGCCACCGGCAGCTCTACTGGGTGGAGCGCATCGGGAGGACGGCGCACTGACACTAGGGCGTGTATCGAAAGTCCCGTCTGGCCTGCGACGCCCAGCACGCACGCCCCCTGGGCCTGGCGGCCCGGGAGGTACCCCCTCGCTGCGTTGTCGGGATCGCCCAAGTACGTCCAGTACGAGGGCGACCCTCCGCCTTGCGATTGCACGCACCGGACGCCGCAGGCCCCGCCCTCCGGGCGGACGGCGCTACTTTCGATACACGCCCTAGTACGCTCCGGCGCATGACGGATCGTGTAGTGGTGGCCGGAGCCGTGTACGACCGGGGGCGCCTGCTCGCCGCGCGCCGCAGCGCCCCCGAGGAGCTGGCCGGCCGGTGGGAGCTGCCCGGCGGCAAACTGGAGCCCGGGGAGCGTCCCGAGGAGGCCCTCGTCCGTGAGCTGCGCGAGGAACTCGGCGTCGAGACGGAGCCCCTGGCCCGGATCCCCGGCGAATGGCCCCTCAAGCCCGGCTATGTGCTCCAGGTGTGGACCGCGCGCCTGGTCTCGGGTGAGCCCCGGCCGCTGGAGGATCATGACGCCCTCCGCTGGCTCGGCCCGGACGAGACCGACGCCGTCGACTGGCTCGACCAGGACCGGCCCGCCGTGGCCGAGGCCGTCCGGCTGCTGCGGGAGAGCCGGCGGGATGGTGCGCACGACTGACGCATACGCCGTTCGCGTCAACGATGCGCCGCCAACCGGACCGGACGGGATACCTTGCCCCATATTTCGGGTATGTGCTGATTGACCACCCGAAAAGGGGCGTGGGTCTGCTGCTGGTTCGGGAAGTGAGCGGCGTGATCGACACAGACGGCGTCCGTGCCGCATGGACCTTCCCGGCCGAGCCCGACGCCGTCCGTGCCGCCCGCCATGCCGTCCGGGACACCCTGCGCGCCTGGGAACTGGAACCCTCGGTCTGCGATGTGACGGTGCTGCTGGTCAGCGAGCTGGTGACCAACTCCCTGCGCTACGCGTCCGGACCCATCGGCGTCCGGCTGGCCCGCCATGTGCCCCCGGACGACCACCCCTCGCTGCTCGTTGAGGTGTCCGATCCGCTCCCGGACCCTCCCACCGAGAGGACCGCGGCCCCCGACGACGAGGGTGGACGCGGGCTCCAGCTGGTCGCGCGCTCCGCCCGGCGGTGGGGAACCCGGCGCGGTACGACGGGCAAGACTGTGTGGTTCGAGCTGGCTCTCACCGGTTAAAAGTGTGAAGGGGCAACGATCACGGCCCGCTCGGCGCAAAATGAACGAGACCGTGCTGTGATCGTGAACGCCGTGCGCCTCGGAGCCGTAGTGCTGAATACTGCGGTCATGGCCGGTCCGGTGCGGTGAGCTGGAGGGGACGGTCGCGTGAGCGAGATACCTGAGACGACGGGCGATGTCGTGTGGCAGAGCAGCCCGCCCGGCTCGATCTACGACTACATCAGGGTGGCCTCCTTCTCGATAGGCCCCGACGGCCTGGTCGACCAGTGGAGCCGCCGTGCCGCCGATCTCTTCGGCATCACTGCGGCCGAGGTCAGAGGCAAGGACCCGGTCGAGGTCCTCCTTCCCGCGGAGCTGCGTCCCCGCGGCCACCGCCATATGAAGGAGATCCTCGACGGCAAGGAGTGGACCGGCCTGGTGCCCTTCCGGACCACGGCCGCCGAAGGGCCGGGCGGCGTCGCCGAGGTCTATGTCATGCCGAGCGAAACGGAGTCCGGCGAGCGGGCCGCCCTCTGTATCGTCGTGGACGTCCACGCACTGCGCCGGATCGAGACCGATATCGCCGCCTCGCAGGCGATATTCGGCCAATCCCCCTTCGGCTTCCTCCTCTTCGGCACGGACCTCACCGTGCAACGCGCCAACCAGCGGTTCGCCACCGTCTTCGGCGGCTCCGTCGAGGACCACCGCGGCCGGACCGTCCACGACTACCTCTCCCGCTCCGAGGCCGACCGGATGACCGCGTCGCTCCGCCGGGTCCTGGAGACCGGCGAGTCCGCGATCGACCTCCAGCTCATCGGAGCCGCTCCCGACAGCGCGGACCGCCGGCACTGGTCCATCAATCTCTACCGGGTGCACAGCGGCAGCGGCCGGCCCATCGGGGTGGCCGGGGTGGGCACGGATGTGACCCGCCGTCATGTCGCCGCCCGCGAGGCCGCCAGCGCCCGGCGCAATCTCGCCCTCCTGAACGAGGCGAGCGCCCGGATCGGCAACTCCCTCGATCTGGAGACCACCGCCCGCGAACTCCTCGACCTCGCCGTCCCGGGCTTCTGCGACCTCGCTTCGGTCGACCTCTACCAAGGGCTCCTCACCGGCGACGAGGCCCCGCCCGGCCGCTGGGACAGCCCCCGCTCGGACCGCTACGGCGGCGGCAGCGCCGCACTGCGCCGGGTCGCCTTCTCCAGCGCCGTGTCCGACGCACCCCTGATCACCACACCGGGCTGCGGATCGAAGGGCGACACCCCCACCGCCGTCGGCGAGGTCCACCGCTACTCCTTCAGCTCGCCCTGCGCCAATGCCCTGCGCACCGCGCAGGTGCAGTCCATACCGGGCGAGGACGGCAGCCTCGTCCAGTCGACGCTCGCCGTGCCGATGGTGGCGCACGACGCGGTCGTCGGACTCGTGCAGTTCTCCCGGACGAAGGGCAGCGAACCCTTCGGGGAGCGTGACCGGGCGCTCGCCGTCGAACTGGCCGCCCGCGCCGCGGTCTGCATCGACAACGCCCGGCTCTACCGTCGGGAGCACGAGCGGGCCCTGATCCTCCAGCGCAGCCTGCTGCCCCCCGGCGACCCCGAGGCCGCGGGTCTCGACATCGCCTGCCGCTATCTCCCGGGCAACACCGCCACCGAGGTCGGCGGGGACTGGTTCGACGTCATCGAACTGCCCGGCCACCGCACCGCTCTCGTCGTCGGCGACGTCATGGGCCGCGGACTGCGCGCCGCGGTCGCCATGGGCGAACTGCGCACCGCCGTACGGACCCTGGCGCTGCTCGACCTCGAACCCGCCGAGGTGCTGTCCGCGCTCGACGAGATCGCCCGGGGGCTCGGCAGCCCCAGCGGCACCCAGCAGGCGTCCCGGGTCGCCCACAAGGCCCGCGAGGCCGATCTCTCCGAGGTCTATCTGGCGACGTGCGTCTACGCCGTCTACGACTCCGTCACCCGCCGCTGCACCTTCGCCAACGCGGGCCATCTGCCGCCCGTCCTCGTCGAACCCGGCGAGGAGGCGCTGCTGCTCGACGTCCCGCCCGGGATGCCGCTCGGCGTCGGCGGGGAACCCTTCGAGGAGGTCGAGGTCGAACTTCCCGAGGGCGCGCTCCTCGCTCTCTACACCGACGGGCTGGTCGAATCCCGTGACCATCCGCTCGACGAAGGACTGCGGGCCTTTCGCAACGCGCTCACCGACCCCTCTCGCCCGGCACCCGGCCACCACTCCCCGACGGCGGCGCTGCGCGCCGACCTCTCCCGGTCGCTGGAGGACGTCTGCGACCATGTGCTGGGCACGCTCGACACCCGGCACGGCGAGGACGACATCGCCCTGCTGATGGCCCGCATCCAGGGCCTCCCCGTCGAGGCCGTCGGCGACTGGCAGCTGCCCCGCGAACCGCGCTCGGTCGGCCGCGCCCGTGAGCTGGTCCGCGCCCTGCTGGTCTCCTGGGGCCTGGAATCGCTGGTGGACACGGTCGAACTGCTCGTCAGCGAACTGGTCACCAACGCGCTGCGCTACGGCGAGGGCGAGATACGGCTCCGGCTGCTCCGCGACCGCACCCTCGTCTGCGAGGTCTGGGACTCGGGCCTCGTCCAGCCGCGCCGCCGCCGGGCCCGCGACACGGACGAGGGCGGACGCGGCCTCCAGCTCGTCGGCCTCCTGAGCGCGGCCTGGGGGTCCCGGCGCACCCCGCGAGGCAAGACGGTCTGGTTCGAACTCGCCCTGCCGGACGGGGACTCGGCGGCCGAACCCACGGTGGAGCAGCTCCTCAGCATGTTCTGACCCGCGCCCCGGCGCGGGCCCCCGCCCCCGCACGGCCACGGGCTCCCGCCTCCACGCCAGTACGGCCACCGGCTCCCGGGTCCTCACCGGGGTCCGGGCCGTCACGTGCAGGGGAGCTTCCGGGAGCGGGGTCGGCAGTGGCCGTGGAACCCTCGGGATCCGTACCGCCGACATCCGCGCGGCCTCCGGGACCCGGGTCCGCAACTGCCGTGCAGCCTGGAGGGCCCGGGCCGCCGATGCCCGTACGGCTTCCAGGGCCCGGGCCGCCGATGCCCGTACGGCTTCCAGAAACCGGGCCGTCGGTGCGGCTACGACCGGTGGTCCCCAGGCCGGCGCCGACACCTGAGCCGCCGACCGGGCCACCGCCCGGACAGCCCGGCACACCGCCGCCGCGGCCCGGTGCACCGGCGTGGCGGACCGGGCCGGGGCTCCGGTCCGGGTGGGGCGGCCATGGCTCCCGTCGTCGCCCCGGCTTCCCCCGGGGCGCCCGTCCGGGGAGGGAGCAGGGCGTTGATGCCGGCCTTCGCCAGCCGGGTGATCCGGCCGAGGACGGTCTGCTCGGTCATCGCGCTTCTTCCTGTGGGGTCTATGGGGGGAACGGTGATGAGGACTGAGCGGACAACGGCCGTCAGAACCGGCCGGCGCCCATCCGGCCACGGGTGCCCCCGCCGCCGAATCTGCCGGGGCCACCGCCGAAAGCGCCGTCCCCGAATCCACCTCCGGGGCTCCCGCCCCCGAAACCTCCGCCATGGCTCCCGCCCCTTCCCCCGTCGAACAGCCCGCCGAGGATGATCCCGCCGAGCACCGCGCTCCCGAGCCCACCTCCCGCCCTTCCTGCTTCTTGTACACCGCCCGGCCCGAACGGGTTCCCGAATGCGCGCACATCTTCTTCGGCCAGGTCCTGCGCCTGCCGGGCCAGCCCGTCCGCCCGCTGGGCCTCGGCCAGCGCGCCCTGCGCGTCCCCCGAATCCGCGGCCTCCCCGGACCGCGCCAGCAGCCACCGCGCCTCCGCCAGCCGGGTCCGCGCCGCGCTGGCGACCGCGCCCCGGCGGGTGGTGATGTAGTCGGCGGCGGCACCGACCGCGGACCGGGCGCCCAGCGTCGCCCGGTCCAGCAGTGCTCTCACCCGCCGCGCCGCCTCCCGGCCGTCGCGCGTCCCGGTGAGCGCCTCGCCCAGTGCAGCGTCCGCCTCCTCGACGCGCCGCAGCGCGTCGATCGGGTCGTACGGACCGGCCTCCATCTCCCGGCGTACCTCGGCCGCCACCGCCTCCGCGCGGGCGATCCGGCCCTGGAGCCCGGCCGTCGGTTCCGTCGCCGGGGTGCCCCGCAGCGTTCCGTGCGCCTCCGCCAGATCGCTGTCCGTCTCGGTCAGCGCGCCCGGCAGTCCGCCCGCCGCCTCGGCCAGTTCCCGCGCCCGCCGGTCCACCGCGTCGATCAGCAGGTCCGCCTGCGCGAGGGCTCCCTCGGCCGCTCGTATCCCCACGGCGGCCGCTCCGTCGTCGGCCGCCTCGATCGCCGTACGGGATCGGTCGAGAGCGGTCTTCGCGAAGTCGAGGCGGTTCTTGGCCTCCTCCGCGTTTCCGGCGACGGGCGCGGCGGCCGAGGGGGCGTACCGGGCATGCATCACCGACAGCGTGGCCTCCGTCGTGATCATCCGCCCGTTCAGCTCGTCGAAGGCGCTTTGTGCCGTGGCGAGTGCCTGCGGGGCGTCGCGTTCCAGCGCCCGCAGCCGGTCGAAGTCCTCCGCCTCCGCGTCCAGCCGCCGGTCGGCGTCGGCGCAGCGCGCCAGGATCTCCTCCAGCGTCCGCCGCCGGACGGTGTCGTCCTCCGGGTGCGCGTCGTCGAGCTGCCGGCGCAGCCGGAACGCGGCGGTCAGTTCGTTCCGCGCGTCGCCGACCGCCTCGGCGAACGGCTTCGTGGCCTCTTCCCCGAACCGGGCGGTGGCGAAGCCCAGCTCCTCCTGGCTGGTCAGCAGTGCGTCGTCGGTGTCGACGAGCGCCTGCCCGGCCCGCGTGCCGAGTTCGGAGAGCGAGGGCGGGGGCGGCCCCGGAAGGTCGCCACCGCCCCAGCCGGTCTGTCCGCCCCGCGGAGTGCTGCGGGTGGCCGCGCGCCTTCTGCGTTTTGTGCGGGCGTACGCGGCGGCCAGGCCCGCGCCGACGACCAACGCGACCGGGAGCACCAGGTCCGCGGCCCCGGTCCGGGCCGGCGCCGCGCCCGGATCGGGATCGCCCGGAGTCACGGCGGGGGTGGGTACGGGCCGGCCGGGGAAGTCCCGCACACAGACCACGAAGAGCTGGAGCCGTTCGCCGTCGTAGAGCCGGTCGAGCGATCGGACGCCCTCCGGCCCGCGGTCGCCGAGCGCGTCCACGCGATCGGTGATCTGACCGTCGCGGGCCAGGGCGACGGGGCCGTCGGCAGGTGCACCGAGTGCCCCGGATATGGCGGGAGTGCTGGAGGCGGCGGATGCACCGGACACGGTGGATACGGCGGGAGCGCTGGACGCGGCGGGTGCAGGGGGCGTGACCGGCCACCACGCCGCCATCAGCGCGGCAGCGAGGAATCCGGTGGCTATTCGCGTCACATTTGGGAGGTTATGTCTGCCCTTTGGAGTGCGCGACCTGGCGTGAAGTCGCCAAGGGCTCGTCGCTGTCCGTAGTCGCACCTACGGTTGAAGACCAGAGGACGCCCGTCGGCGGTCGAACGCCGAGCGGTCCCGGCTGCGGTATGCCGCGCCCGGCTGGGACTCGGGCGCACACACCGTCACCGGGACCGTCCGGGAGAAGGGAGGTATGGAGGTCAATGCGAGGGTGGCAGGGCAACAGACGAGCAGGCGCGGGCCGGAGTCGGCCGGGGAGCGTCCGGCCGGGGAGTGTCGTCGAAGCAGCGGCGTCCGCCCGGCGGGCACACCGGGCGGACGGGACCTTAACGATACGATCTACGACTCGCTCCGTCGCATGATCTTGTTACCGAGCCACACCAGCGGGTCGTACTTGCGGTCCACCGCCCGCTCCTTGAGGGGGATGAGCGCGTTGTCGGTGATCCTGATGCCCTCGGGGCACACCTCCGTACAGCACTTGGTGATGTTGCAGTAGCCGAGCCCGTGCTCGTCCTGCGCGGTCTTCTTGCGGTCGAGACCGGTCTCGGCCGCCGCGTCGAGGGGGTGCATGTCCAGCTCCGCCACCCGCATCAGAAAGCGCGGTCCGGCGAACGCCGCCTTGTTCTCCTCGTGGTCGCGCACCACATGACAGGTGTCCTGGCACAGGAAGCACTCGATGCACTTGCGGAACTCCTGCGACCGGTCCACATCGACCTGCTGCATGCGGTAGTCACCCGCCGCCACCCCGGGCGGCGGGACGAACGCCGGCACCTCGCGTGCCTTGGTGTAGTTGAACCCCACATCCGTCACGAGATCGCGCACCACGGGGAAGGCGCGCAGAGGAGTCACCGTGATCGTCTCTTCCCGCGAGAAGACGGACATCCGCGTCATGCACAGCAGCCGCGGCCGGCCGTTGATCTCGGCGCTGCACGAACCGCACTTGCCCGCCTTGCAGTTCCAGCGGACCGCGAGATCGGATGCCTGGGTGGCCTGGAGCCGGTGGATGATGTCGAGGACGACCTCGCCGTCATTGACCTCGACGGAGAAGTCCTCGAGATCACCGCCCTCCTGGTCACCCCGCCACACCCTGAAGCTGGCTTGGTACGAACTCACTCGTAGAGCTCCTCTTCGGCGAGGTACTTGACCAGCTCCTCCTTGTCGAACAGAGCGAGCAGGTCCGGACGGATGGGGTCGGTCGTCTGCCGTACGAGCGCGATCTGGCCCGCCACCGGATCGGTCTCCGCCGATCCGCCCGTGGGATCGACCAGCCGGCACAGCAGATTGACCCGCCGCCAGTCGCGTTCCATCGTGGGACAGTCCTCACGGGTGTGCCCGCCACGGCTCTCGGTGCGCTCCAGGGCGGCCCGGGCGATGCACTCGCTGACCAGCAGCATGTTCCGCAGGTCGAGTGCGAGGTGCCAGCCGGGGTTGAACTGCCGGTGGCCCTCGACACCCGCCCGGCGGGCACGGACCCGCAGGTCGGCCAGCTTCTCCAGCGCCTGCTCCATCTCACCCTCGCGGCGGATGATGCCGACCAGGTCGTTCATGGTCTGCTGCAGTTCCTGGTGGAGGGTGTACGGGTTCTCCGGGGGCCCGCCGTCCGTGGGGCCCTCCGCGCTGAAGGGACGCAGCGCCTCCGCCGCCGCCGTGTCCAGCTGATCCTCGCCCACCACGGGAGGTACCTCGATGTCCTCCGCGTACTGCGCCGCGTGCAGTCCCGCGCGGCGGCCGAAGACCAGGAGATCGGAGAGGGAGTTCCCGCCGAGCCGGTTGGAGCCGTGCATACCGCCCGCGACCTCGCCCGCGGCGAACAGACCGGGGACCCCGACGGCGGCCGCGCTGTCGGAGTCGACCGCGATACCGCCCATCACGTAGTGGCAGGTAGGCCCGACCTCCATCGCCTCGGCGGTGATGTCGACGTCCGCCAGCTCCTTGAACTGGTGGTACATCGACGGCAGTCGCCGGCGGATGACCTCGGCGGGCATCCGGGTGGAGACATCGAGGAAGACCCCGCCCGCGGGTGAGCCGCGGCCGGCCTTGACCTCGGAGTTGATGGCGCGGGCCACCTCGTCGCGCGGCAGGAGTTCGGGGGGACGCCGGTTGTTGTCCGGGTCCTCGTACCAGCGGTCGCCCTCCTCCTCCGTCTGCGCGTACTTCTCCTTGAAGACATCGGGGATGTAGTCGAACATGAACCGCTTGCCCTCGGAGTTGCGCAGTACCCCGCCGTCGCCGCGCACCGACTCGGTGACGAGGATGCCCTTCACCGACGGCGGCCAGACCATGCCCGTCGGGTGGAACTGCACGAACTCCATATTGAGCAGCGGTGCGCCCGCCAGCAGCGCGAGGGCGTGCCCGTCGCCGGTGTACTCCCAGGAGTTGGACGTCACCTTGAAGGACTTGCCGATCCCTCCGGTGGCGAGGACGACCGAGGGGGCCTCCAGGACGAAGAAGCGTCCCGACTCCCGCTCGTAGCAGAAGGTGCCCGCCACCCGGCCGCCGTCTCCGTCTCCGTCTCCGTCGCCCTCATCCTTCAGGATCCGGGTGACGGTGCACTCCTGAAAGACCTTCAGCCGTGCCTCGTAGTCACCGAACTCGGCCTTGTCCTCCTGCTGCAGCGCCACGATCTTCTGCTGGAGGGTGCGGATGAGTTCCAGGCCGGTGCGGTCGCCGACATGGGCGAGCCGGGGGTATTCGTGGCCGCCGAAGTTGCGCTGGGAGATCTTGCCGTCGGCCGTGCGGTCGAAGAGCGCGCCCCAGGTCTCCAGCTCCCAGACCCGGTCGGGGGCCTCCTGCGCGTGCAGCTCGGCCATCCGCCACTGGTTGAGGAACTTCCCGCCGCGCATGGTGTCGCGGAAGTGGACCTGCCAGTTGTCTCCGGCGTTCACATTGCCCATGGAGGCGGCGATCCCGCCCTCCGCCATGACCGTGTGGGCCTTGCCGAAGAGCGACTTGCAGATGACCGCCGTGCGGGCGCCCCGCTCGCGGGCCTCGATGGCGGCGCGCAGACCCGCCCCGCCCGCACCCACCACGACGACGTCCCACTGCTGGCGTTCGAGTTGGGTCATGTCAGAAGAACCTCGGATCGTCGAAAGCACCGGACGCGACGAGATACACGTAGAAGTCGGCCAGCGCGACACTGATCAGGGAGGCCCACGCGAGGAGCATGTGACGCTCATTCAGCTTGCCGACCCAGCCCCACAGGCGGTAGCGCACGGGATGCTTGGAGAAGTGCTTCAGCCGGCCGCCGATGATGTGGCGGCAGGAGTGGCAGGAGAGGGTGTACGCCCAGATCAGCACGATGTTGATCAGGAAGACGAGCGTGCCGAGGCCCATGTGGCCCCACTCGTAGTCCTCGTTGCGGAACGAGAGCACGGTGTCGTACGTGAGGATTCCGGCGACGGGAATCGCCGCGTAGAAGAAGTACCGGTGGATGTTCTGGAGGATGAGCGGAAAGCGGGTCTCACCGGTGTACTTCTTGTGCGGCTCGGCGACCGCGCAGGCGGGGGGCGAGGCCCAGAAGCCCCGGTAGTACGCCTTGCGGTAGTAGTAGCAGGTCAGCCGGAAGCCCAGCGGGAAGATCAGGATCAGCAGCGCGGGGGACAGGCCCCACCAGCTCCCGAAGATCTCCCAGTTGGGGCCGCTCTTCATCGGCTCGCAGCTCTCGGCCAGGCAGGGCGAGTAGAACGGCGACACATACGGTGCCGCGTAGTAGTCGGCGTTCGAGAACGCCCGCCAGGTCGAGTAGACGATGAAGGCGAAGAGGCCACCGGCGGTCAGGGCCGGTGACAGCCACCAGCGGTCCGTCCGCAGATGACGGGGGGCGATGGCGGCGCGCGTGGCGCTGCGCACACCCGTATGAATTTGTGGTGGTTCGGTACCAGTGGACAACGAAGGTCTCCTAGGGAGCGTGCCGGTCTCGGACGCCCAGCCCCTCGTCGTCCGAGTCCGTCCACAGAGCGTTGTTGTACGGAGCGTCGGGGATGGTGACCAGTTCGTGGCGGGCCGCCGGCTTCGGTCCTTGCTGTGCGGCCGGACGGGTGCCGCGGAGCTGATCGCCTGCGCCACGTAGCTGATCGACGGTCCGCTCCAGCTCGCCGACCCGCTGGACAAGCTCGTCGAGGCGGCGCGTGATCGTGGTCAGGTCTTCCTGCTGGGACATGACTTGCCCTCACTTCCGCAGGGTGCGGTGGCGTCGTTCATGCGCCTGCGAGTGTTGCGCGTCACTTCCCCACTTGTGAAGGGACGTGCAGTGGATTCCCAGCGCAGGTGTTGCCTGTGCGCCCCGTGTTGTCTGATTCTCGCTGTTCCTATTCTCACCATATTTGCGGGGTTGTGATCGGTTTTTTACTGATCTGCTCGGGTGACGTTGCGGCGAGTCGCCCTGTGGATGCGCCCCCCGGCGTACTCCGTCCACTTCAGTGGGGCGGAATCGGTGTGATCATCTCCAAATTCCGCGAAACGGAATGAACAGGACGAAGAGGTAGACCCATGGCCCAGGCCCGGACCTCCAAGACCCTCCGGACCCGGAAGCTCCGCTCCGTGGCGCTGCTCACCAGCGGAGTGCTCACCGTCCCCGCCCTGGCGGGGTGCGGTGCCGACGAATCCGAGCGCACCGGCCAGGCCACGGCCCAGGACATCGCCGCGACGCCCCGCGACCGGGTCGGCGACGGCGGCAGCCTGAGCTGGGCCGTGGACGCCATGCCGACCACGCTCAACGCCTTCCAGGCCGATGCCGACGGCTCCACCACCAGGATCGCCGGGGCCGTGCTCCCCGCCCTCTTCACCCTCGACAAGAACGGCCGGCCCCAGCGCAACCCCGACTATGTGGAGTCCGCCGAGATCGTCGAGCGCGAGCCCAAGCAGGTCGTGCTCTACAAGCTCAACCAGAAGGCGGTGTGGAGCGACGGCCGGGAGATCGGCGCGCCCGACTTCGTCGCCCAGTGGCGGGCGCTCAACGGCAGGAACAGCGCTTACTGGACGGCACGCAACGCCGGGTACGAGCGGATCGAGAAGATCCAGAAGGGCGCCAACGACCTCCAGGTCAAGGTCACCTTCGCCAAGCCGTACGCGGACTGGCAGTCGCTGTTCACCCCGCTCTACCCCAAGGACGTGACCGGTACACCGGACGCCTTCAACGACGGCGCCCGGACCGGGCTCAAGGCGACGGCGGGACCGTTCCAGCTGGACGCGATCAACCGCAAGGACAGGACGGCCACCCTGGTGCGCAACCCCCGCTGGTGGGGTGACCAGGCAAAACTGGAGCGCCTGGTGCTGACCGCCGTACCGCGTGACAAGCGCGCCGCGGCCCTCGCCGACGGCCGGGTGGACATCGCCGAGGTCGACCGGTCGGCCGCGGACCGCATCACGCTGGCCCTACGGCACAAGGGGACGGGGGGCAGCAGCCCCGCCCACGGGCCCGCTGCCGCCCAGCCCCCCTCGGCGGCCCTGCGGACCTGGGCCATGGCCAACGGCTCCGACGAGGAGCAGGCCCAGGCCGCCCTCGCCGCGCGCGAGCGGACCGCCAAGGCGATCCGGGTCTACGGCACCCAGCAGGCGGCTCTGCGGAGCTTCGTCGTCCGCAAGTCCCTGGAGCCCGCCTACACCCAGCTGGCGCTCAACGGGGAGACCGGGCCCCTCTCCGACGACCGGGTGCGCAGGGCCGTGGCCCGCGCGCTCGACCGCAAGGAATTGGCCGAGACCGTACTGCGCCCGCTCGGGCTCCCCGCGACCCCGCCCGGCAGCCATCTGGCGCTCGCGGGCCAGCGTGCGTACACCGACAACAGCGGGGCGCTCGGCGAGCAGAACACCCAGGAGGCGCAGGCGCTGCTCGCCGACGCCGGCTGGACCCCCGGTGGAGCACTGAAGAAGCCCGCCCCGGCCAAGGCGGGCGGGGAGGTGGGCGCGCCCGGGAACAGTGCCAGCCCCTCGCCGTCCGAGGCGGAGGACGACAAGAACAAGGGCAGGAACGACGGCGGGAACCGGGCCATGCGCGCCGGGCCGGACGCCCCGTCCGCCGACGGGCTGTACATCGTCGGCGACGAGAAGGCCGGCTCCGGCAAGGGCGCCGACGGCTCCTACGTCCTGGCGCCCGCGCCCGTGATCTTCGAGGACCTCTCGCTCCAGCCCCGGGCCGACTCCGGCGGCGGGGACGGCGCGGCCGCGGCCGAGGAGGCCGAGGGTGCCAAGAGCACCGAGGGTGCCGAGGGGAAGAGAGGAGCCACCGGGGCGTACGCGCCCGCGGGCACCGCCGCCCCCGTAGCCGCGGGCGGCCGCCTCGGCAAGGACGGCAAGCCGCTCTCCCTCCGTCTGGTCCTCCCCTCGGGCCCGGGCTCGGAGCCGCTGCGCGCGGTCGGTGAGAAGATCGCGCGGATGCTGGACAGGATCGGCGTGCGGACCCAGATCACCAAGGTCAGCGACGAGAGCTACTTCAAGGACCACGTGGCCTCCGGCAACTACGACCTGGCCCTCTACTCCTGGCCCGCCACCGCATACCCCGCGACCGACGCCCGGCCGATCTACTCCAAGCCCGAGCCCGCGAGCGACGGCTCCCTGCTGGTCGAGCAGAACTACACCCGTGTCGGTACGGACTACATCGACCAGCTCTTCGACCAGGCGGCCTCCGAACTGGACGAGGAAGAGGCCCGTGAGCTGGTGCGCCGGGCCGATGCCCGGATCTGGGCCGCCGCCGGATCCATCCCGCTCTACCAGCGGCCCGAGCTGGTGGCGGTCAGGTCCACCGTCCTCAACGCCGGTGCCTTCGGCTTCGCCGCGCCCCGCTACCAGGACGTCGGCTTCAAGAAGTCGGCGCTCCGGAAGGCGGTCCGCGGCCGGACCGTACCCGGCGCCTCCGCCCGGCCGGTGGAGGGCGCCGGAGCCGCCGGCGCGGGCACCCGCGAGCCCGGCGGCTCCACCGAGGAGTAACCGTCGAAGACGCGCCGGACCCGGGCACCCTCGGGTCCGGCGCCTCTAGGTCCTCGGACCCCCCGGGCCCGCCGCCTCAGACCCTCGTACACCTCCGGGCCCCGCACCCCGGGCGCTCGGTCCCCGCGGCGCACGCCACCCGGGGCCCGGCATCCCCGGACCGCCCCACAACCCCAGAACACCCTCAATAACCTCAGAGCACGCTCAACAACCTCAGAACACCCTCAAACTCTCTTGCCCGCCGGACCGCCGGCGGGCAAGATCATGTCCAGTCGTTTGACCTTGGTTCAACAGCTCCGCCGCCGGAGTTCCACGCCCCGGCGCACCCGTGCGCACCCCTTCCCGCCAGTGCTCCCCGCCCGCGCCGCCCGGTCCCGCGTACCCGGCCGGTGTCTCTCGCATCGGACGAGGAGGCCCGGTATCCCACGGGCCCGTACCATGGGACGAGCCGTGGCGTGTCCGCCCCGGCGGGGCGTACGAGGAACACGACAAAGACACCGCCCCTCACGAACGCCGCATCCCACGATCGAGAGAAGCGCCAGCCAGCATGCCCACGCGCCACGACATCCGTAACGTCGCCATCGTCGCCCACGTCGACCACGGCAAGACCACCCTGGTCGACGCCATGCTGAAGCAGGCCGGAGCCTTCGCGGCCCACCAGCAGCTCGACGACCGCATGATGGACTCGAACGACCTGGAGCGTGAGAAGGGCATCACGATCCTCGCCAAGAACACGGCGGTGAAGTACCACCCGAAAGCCGGCGGTGCGCCCATCACGATCAACATCATCGACACCCCCGGCCACGCCGACTTCGGTGGCGAGGTCGAGCGCGGCCTGTCGATGGTGGACGCGGTCGTGCTGCTCGTCGACGCCTCCGAGGGCCCGCTCCCGCAGACCCGCTTCGTGCTCCGCAAGGCCCTCCAGGCCCGGATGCCGGTGATCCTCTGCATCAACAAGACGGACCGCCCGGACTCCCGTATCGACGAGGTCGTGAACGAGACCTACGACCTGTTCCTGGATCTGGACGCCGACGAGGACCAGATCGAGTTCCCGATCGTCTACGCCTGTGCCCGCGACGGTGTCGCCTCGCTGACCAAGCCCGCAGACGGCACGGTCCCCGCCGACAGCGACAGCCTGGAGCCGTTCTTCTCCACCCTGCTGGAGACCGTTCCGGCGCCCGAGTACGACGAGTCCGCGCCGCTCCAGGCCCATGTCACCAACCTGGACGCCGACAACTTCCTCGGCCGGATCGCCCTGCTCCGTGTGGAGCAGGGCGAACTGCGCAAGGGGCAGAACGTCGCCTGGATCAAGCGTGACGGCTCCATCGCCAACGTCCGCATCAGCGAGCTGATGATGACCGAGGCGCTCACCCGCAAGCCCGCGGAGATGGCGGGCCCCGGCGACATCTGCGCGGTCGCCGGTATCCCGGACATCATGATCGGCGAGACGCTGGCCGACCCGGAGAACCCGATCGCGCTGCCGCTGATCACGGTCGACGAGCCCGCGATCTCCATGACCGTCGGTACCAACACCTCGCCGCTCGTCGGCCGTGGCGGCACCGGCAAGGGCGCGGAGAACAAGGCCGCGGTCAAGGACCGCAAGGTCACCGCTCGCCAGGTCAAGGACCGCCTCGACCGTGAGCTGGTCGGCAATGTCTCGCTCCGTGTCCTCGACACCGAGCGCCCCGACGCCTGGGAGGTGCAGGGCCGCGGTGAGCTGGCGCTGGCCATCCTGGTCGAGCAGATGCGCCGGGAGGGCTTCGAGCTGACCATCGGCAAGCCGCAGGTGGTCACCAAAGAGGTCGACGGCAAGATCCACGAGCCCGTCGAGCGCATGACGATCGATGTGCCCGAGGAGCACATGGGCGCGGTGACCCAGCTGATGGGCGTCCGCAAGGGCCGTATGGACAATATGTCCAACCACGGCTCCGGCTGGGTGCGCATGGAGTTCGTCGTGCCCTCCCGCGGTCTGATCGGCTTCCGTACGGAGTTCTTGACCAACACCCGCGGCACCGGCATCGCCCACTCCATCCACGAGGGCCACGAGCCCTGGTTCGGCGTGCTGACGACCCGTAACAACGGTTCGCTGGTCGCCGACCGCTCGGGCGCCGTCACCGCCTTCGCGATGACCAACCTCCAGGAGCGCGGTGTGCTCTTCACCGAGCCGGGCACCGAGGTCTACGAGGGCATGATCGTCGGTGAGAACTCCCGCTCCGACGACATGGACGTCAACATCACCAAGGAGAAGAAGCTCACCAACATGCGCTCCTCGTCGGCCGACTCCTTCGAGGCGATCGTGCCGCCGCGCAAGCTCTCCCTGGAGCAGTCGCTGGAGTTCTGCCGCGACGACGAGTGCGTCGAGGTGACGCCGGAGTCGGTCCGTATCCGCAAGGTGAACCTGGACGCCCGGGAGCGCGCCCGCGCCGCCTCGCGCGCCAAGCACGGCTGACACACGCCCCCGAGGGGGCGCAGGCGCCCTTCGGGAGGGGGCGCACCGTGGTGCGGAACGCCCGCGGTGAGGTACGAGACATCTAACGGCTGGGGCCGCCCCGTGAGTTGGGGCGGCCCCAGCCGTTTGCGTCTGTCCACCGGGTGGAAAACTGAGGGATTGGACCGCGGTCGGGGTTCCGTCGTCAAACGGTTTTCCTACCCCGCCCGTCCGACTATCGGGCGTAGCTCACCGGAAACCTGTATTAACAGTCCGTTTCGGGGGTGTCTGTCTGCGATCCCTTTGTCCGAATTTTGGGCCTCGGGGGCTGACTGATGTTGCCAAAACGAGATGCTTTAAGTGTGGTTTACGGCCCGAACTTACCCAATAGTTGGCTTCACTGAGCTCGGGTCAACGGGTCATGCGCTGTGGGGAGTGCTGACTCACGAGCACACGTGGCACGGCTTTCCACCGTCAGGGGTGTCGGTGGGTCGTCCTGTGCCCAACCTTGCAGTGAACACGTGGACTCATGAGGAGGAACCCATGCGTGGTGCCGCGAGCGCCAGAGGGGTCGGGTCGTCACAGCATGCCTGGACGGCTGGTTTCCAGCGCATTCCATCCGGTCGCGCCGCCGGCGGCGGCAGCGGACAGCGATTCTGAGCCCCGGTCAACCGCTCGGCTCGCGCTCCTGAGGGTGGAATCAATCCCTATTGACTCTCTTTCCTACCGATTTGCCCGTGGGTGATCCCACCGGCGTGAGGTAGTCGGCCACACCTGCCCGAAAACAGGTGTCGGCCGGTGACAGGGATCGTCACGCGGTAGTCCCAGACGTACGAGTGCACCCACTCGGCCGTCGATGCTGCCGTGCGCAGGACGCGGGTCACCCGACACCCGTGAATGGACACACCATGACCAGTCCAATCGAGACTGAGGGCGCCACCTCCGTCGCCTTGGACAAGAAGACCGCGACCGAGACCGACTCCGCCGGCGGCCAGGGCCACATCGGCCGTTCGCCCGGCCAGCTGATGTGGGCGCGCTTCAAGCGTGACCGCGTCGGCATGATCTCCGCCGCCGTCGTGCTCTTCTACTTCGCGATCGCCGCGCTGGCTCCGGTGATTTCCGCGCTGTACGGCAAGGATCCGTACACGCTCTACCCGAGCGAGCCGGGCTACGAGGACCTGCTCGACGACTTCTCCATGCCGTCGGGCTCCTTCGGCGGTGTGTCCGGAGACTTCTGGTTCGGCGTCGAGCCCAACCTGGGCCGCGACGTGTTCACCATGCTGCTCTACGGCATGCGCACCTCGCTCTTCATGGCGCTCGTCGTCACCGCGCTCAGCGTGATCACGGGCGTGATCATCGGCATGGTGAGCGGCTACTTCGGCGGCAAGGTCGACTACTGGCTCAGCCGGGTGACCGACTTCTTCCTGGCCTTCCCCCAGCAGCTGTTCTTCATCGCCTTCATGCCCGTCGTGACCGCGCTGTTCGTCTCTCCCAAGGACGAGACCCCCACCTATCTGCGGGCGGTCGCGATCATTCTGGTGATGTGGTTCCTGGGTTGGATGAGCCTGGCGCGTCTGGTGCGAAGCTCCGTACTCTCCCTGCGGGAACGGGAGTTCGTGGAGGCGGCCAAGGTCTCGGGGGCCTCCCGGTGGCGGATCGCCCGCAAGGAGATCCTGCCGAACATCGTCACCCCGATCCTGGTCCAGGGCACCTACATGCTGCCCGCCGCCATCCTGACCATCGCGTTCCTCTCGTATGTCGGTGTCGGCTTCGTGGAGCCCACCCCCGACTGGGGCCGGATGTTCGCCACCGGCAGCGAGGTCTACGAACAGAACCCGGCGTTCATGATCTTCCCGGGCGTCGCCCTGGTGGTGTTCATCCTCGCCTTCAACCTCCTCGGCGACTCGGTTCGGGACGCCTTCGATCCCAAGACCGGACGGTGACGCCCGTGGGCGGGGGCCGCTGCCGCCCCCGCGCCGGGCAACCGGACGGTCGGGCAGCTCTTTGATGAATAACAACGGACAGGTAGGTGCATCGAGCATCATGAACATGCGATCGCGCTCAACGCGCGTCATAGTCGCCGCGGCAGCGGCCGGCTCCCTGGCGCTCACGGGTTGTGCCAAGGACGACGGCAACACCAAGGACGAGTCCAAGTCCAAACAGGACGCCGCGGCTCAGTCGAAGCCGGTCGTCTACGGCGACGCCGCCGCCTCCAACGGCCCGGCCGCGCCGGTGCCCGGAGCCAAGTCCGGCGGCACGATCAACGTCTATATGGAATCCGACATGAGCCATCTGGACCCGGCTCAGATCTATGTCAGCGACGCGGGCCAGTTCGCCAACCTGGTCCACCGCGGTCTGACCAACTTCCAGGAAGACGACAAGGGCAACCTGACCGTCGTCGGTGACATCGCCACGGACGCCGGCAAGGCGTCCAACGACAACAAGACCTGGACGTACACGCTCAAGGACAACATCAAGGACGAGAACGGCAACCTGATCACGTCCGCCGATGTCCGGCACACCATCGAGCGCATGTACTCGAAGGTGATCTTCGACGGTCCGAGCTACGTCCAGAGCTGGCTGTCCGGCAAGGACTACCGCAAGGCGCTGCCCGACGGCCCGTACAAGGGCAAGCACCTGCCGGACACCGTCCTCGCGACCCCGGACGCGAAGACCGTCGTCTTCAACTTCAAGGAGCCGCAGGGAGACCTGCCCCAGGCGCTCGCCATGGCCGGCTACGGCATCGTGCCGGCGAAGGCGGACACCAAGGAGGCGTACGACAAGAAGCCCGTCTCCCTCGGCCCGTACAAGATCGCCGACCGCAAGCCCGGCAAGTCCATCACCCTGGTGAAGAACACCAACTGGGACCCCAAGACGGACTCGGTGCGCCACCAGTACGTCAACGGCTACAACTTCAACCTGACGGTCGACCAGAGCAGCCAGACCAAGCGCCTGATCGCCGACCAGGGCGAGGCCAAGAACGCCATCCAGTTCACGGACTCGGTCGAGCCGACCATGATCAAGGATGTCGTCAACAACCCCGCGGTCAACAAGCGGAGCATCAAGGGCTTCCAGCCCTACGTCTGGCAGATGTCCTTCAACCTGGACTCTCCCAAGATGCAGGACAAGAAGATCCGCGACGCCATCACGCACGCGATCCCGAGCAAGCGGATGATCGCCGCGGACGGCGGTAAGTACGGCGGCGAGCTGGCCGGCGGTCTGATGGGACCGACGCTGCCGGGCTACGACCCCGAGTACGACCCGTACGGCAAGCTGAAGAAGCCGAACGGCGACATGAAGAAGGCCAAGGAGCTGCTGGAGGAGGCCGGCGTCAAGAAGGGCACCAAGCTCACCTACGCCTACGCCACCGCGCCGCGCAGCCAGAAGCAGATGGTCATCATCAAGGAGACGCTGACCAAGCTCGGCTTCGACGTCCAGGCCAAGGAGATCGAGCGCTCCACCTTCTACGAGCAGATCGGCAAGCTCAAGAACCCGTACGACCTGTACATGACCGGCTGGGGCCAGGACTGGCCGTCGCCGTCCACGGTCATCACCCCGGTCTACGACGGTGAACTGGTCGACGACGGTCAGCCGAACTACTCGCACATCAACGACGCCAAGGTCAACGAGGGCATCAAGCTGGCTTCGCAGCTGTCGCCCACGGTCGCGGCCAAGGAGTGGGAGAAGGTCCACCACCGGATCGTCGAGGAGATCAACCCGGCCGCCCCGGTCTACTACGCCAAGCAGATCCAGCTCTCCGGCTCCAACATCGGTGGTGCCCGGTACAGCACCGAGTCGAGCTACATCGACATCAACGACCTGTACCTGATCAACCCGTAGGACCGGTCCACCACCCTCCGGTCCACGGCTGATCCGTGGGGGTGCGCGCCAGGCGGAGCGCACCCCCACGGGCCACGTCTCACCACACCCGCCGCTTCCGAAGAGAGCAGCCTCCCGCGATGCTTCAGTTCCTCATCCGCAGGTTGACCGGCGCCGTCGTCATCATGTTCCTGATCGGCGCGTTCACGTTCTTCCTGTTCTACACAATCCCCCAGGACTTCGCCGAGCTGGCCTGCGGCAAGAACTGCACGCCGGAGAACATCGCGGTCATCCGCGAGAACCTCGGCCTCGACAAGCCCATCACCACCCAGTTCTGGGAGTTCATGGGGGGCATCCTGACGGGCCGGGACTTCGCCCAGGGGCACTGCTCGGCCCCCTGTCTGGGAGTCTCCTTCGACTCCCGTGAGTTCGTCTGGGACTCGATCATCGACCGATTCCCCCTGACGCTCTCCCTGACCGTCGGCGGTCTGGTCATCTTCCTGATCCTCGGCCTCGGCTCGGGCATGCTCGCCGCCTGGAAGCGCGGTACGGCGGTGGACAAGCTGGTCTCCGGTGCCTCGATGGTGCTCAGCTCGTTCCAGATCTACTTCCTCGGCCCGATCGTCCTCGGTGTCCTCGTCTACAGCACGGGCTGGCTGGAGAACCCCAAGTACGTGCCGTTCCTGGACGATCCCGCGGCCTGGGCGCTGGGCATGCTGATCCCCTGGGCGGTCATGGCGACGATCTTCACCGCCCAGTACACCCGTATGGCGCGCTCCACGATGATCGAGCAACTTCAGGAGGAGCACGTCCGCACCGCCCGGGCCAAGGGCATGAAGCAGCGGTACGTGTTCTTCCGGTACGCCTGGCGCGGGTCGCTGACCCCCATCGTCACCATTCTCGGCATGGACCTCAGCTCGCTGCTGACGGGCGCGGTGGTCACCGAGTTCACCTTCGACCTCGCGGGAGTCGGACGTCTCGCGGTGGACTCCTCGCTCAGCAAGGACCTGCCGCTGACCATGGGCGTGATGCTGTTCGGAGCCTTCTTCATCCTGGTTCTGAACATCATCGTGGACATCACCTACGCCTACATCGACCCGCGCGTGCGCCTCGCCTAGGAGAACGACCGTGACCACTCTGACCAAGACCGAGGGCACCGGGGCCCCGACCGGGCCGGACGCCTTCCTCTCGGTCCGCGACCTGCGGGTGCGGTTCTCCACCGAGGACGGCATCGTCAAGGCAGTCGACGGACTGTCCTTCGACGTCCAGCGCGGCAAGACGCTCGGCATCGTGGGCGAATCGGGCTCCGGCAAGTCCGTCACCAATCTGACCATCCTCGGGCTGCACAGCAAGAAGACCACCGCCGTCGACGGTGAGATCTACCTCGACGGCCAGGAACTGGTCGACGCGCCCGAGAAGGAGCTGGAGAAGCTCCGCGGCAACAAGATCGCGATGATCTTCCAGGACCCGCTGACGGCTCTGTCGCCGTACTACACCGTGGGCCGGCAGATCGCCGAGCCGTACATGAAGCACACCGGCGCCTCCAAGAAGGAGGCCAAGGCGCGCGCCGTCGAGATGCTGGCCAAGGTCGGCATCCCGCAGCCCGCGACCCGCTTCAACGACTACCCGCACCAGTTCTCCGGCGGTATGCGCCAGCGCGCGATGATCGCCATGGCGCTGATCTGCGACCCCGACCTGCTGATCGCCGACGAGCCGACGACCGCGCTCGACGTGACCGTGCAGGCCCAGATCCTCGATCTGCTCAAGGACCTCCAGCAGGAGTTCGGTTCGGCGATCGTCTTCATCACCCACGACCTGGGCGTCATCGCCAATATGGCGGACGACCTCCTGGTCATGTACGCGGGACGGGCGGTGGAGCGCGGCAGCGTCCGCGAGGTGCTCCAGACGCCCCGGCACCCGTACACCTGGGGTCTGCTCAGTTCGATGCCGCGCCTCAGCAGCGACATCAACGAGGAGCTCATGCCGATCCCCGGCACTCCGCCGAGCCTCCTCAACCCGCCGACCGGGTGCCCCTTCCACCCCCGCTGCGCCTTCAAGGACCAGGTGAGCGACGGGCGGTGCTCCGGCGAGCGCCCGCCGCTGGACCGGGGGCGGGCCGCCGCCTGCCACCTGTCGGCCCAGCAGAAGCAGTCCATCTTCATTGATCAGATCAAGCCCCGGCTGGGTTAGGGAGACGCAGAGACATGAGCGAGAACGTCACTCTGCCGAAGCAGCAGGGCTCCGGCACGGGGACCGACCGGGGCGAGCCGCTGCTCCGGGTCGAGGACCTGAAGATGCACTTCCCGATCTACGGCGGGTTCCCCATCAAGCGCAAGGTCGGCGCGGTCAAGGCGGTGGACGGGGTCGATCTGAGCGTGTTCGGCGGGGAGAGCCTCGGCCTCGTCGGCGAGTCCGGCTGCGGCAAGTCGACCACCGGACGGCTGGTCACCCGGCTGCTGGAGCCCACCGGCGGGAAGATCACGTACGCCGGGCAGGACATCACCCACGCCGGGCGCGGGCAGCTGGCGCCGATCCGGTCCGAGATCCAGATGATCTTCCAGGACCCCTACTCGTCGCTGAACCCCCGCCAGACCGTCGGCACCATCATCAAGAGCCCGATGGAGGTCAACGGCATCAACCCGCCCGGCGGGCGGGACCACAAGGTGCGCGAGCTGCTGGAGATCGTGGGCCTCAACCCCGAGCACTTCAACCGCTTCCCGCACGAGTTCTCCGGCGGCCAGCGCCAGCGCATCGGGGTGGCGCGCGCGCTCGCGCTCCAGCCGAAGCTGATCGTCGCGGACGAGCCGGTCTCCGCGCTGGACGTGTCGATCCAGGCGCAGGTCGTCAATCTGCTCCAGAAGGTCCAGGAAGAGATGGGCATCGCCTTCCTCTTCATCGCCCACGACCTCGCGGTCGTACGGCACTTCTCGCAGCGTGTCGCCGTGATGTACCTGGGCAAGATCGTCGAGATCGCCGACCGCGACTCCCTCTACAGCCGGCCGCGCCACCCGTACACCCACGCGCTGCTGTCGGCCGTGCCCGAGGCGGACGTGGACAGCGGGAAGAAGGAGCGGATCCGGCTCTCCGGCGACGTCCCCTCGCCGATCATGCCGCCGTCGGGCTGCAGGTTCCGCACCCGCTGCTGGAAGGCACAGGACAAGTGCGCGACGGACGAGCCGCCGCTGGTGCGGGTCTCCGGCAATCGCGAGGGGCATCTGACCGCCTGTCACTTCCCGGAGGAGCCGACGACGGAGCGTACCGAGGACGTCATCCTCGACCCGGCGCTCGCGGCGCTGGAGGAGCGGCACGACGCCGAGGACTGAGGTTCGTCCGGCTCCGGCCGGACCACCGGGCCGATGCCCCGGGCCCCGGACGCCGTCCCGGTGTCCGGGGCCTTGCCCTGTCTGAACCCCCCTTACCGCGTGCTGTTTTCCCGGATGTCCCATTCCGGGTGCCGGGTCCGCTGCCGGGCGTGCGGTGCCCTGCTGGTCCCGGATTCCCCGGTGCGCGCGGCCCGCGCACGGCCACGGGAAAACGTGTTGCGGCGCCCGGACCGCTCCCCGGACAGTGATGCGATGGATGACCTCAGAGTCCGCCCCGCCACGACCGACGACGCCCCGGCCGTCTGCGCGCTGCTCAACGCCGTCGACACCATCGAGGTGGGCCGCCCGGAGACCGATCTGCACCAGGTGGAGACCGAGCTGAACCACCCCGAGGCCGACCTTCCCCGTAACTCCTGGCTCGGGTTCCAGGGCGGCGAACTGGTCGCGTACGGGCTGCTCTGGGACGACTCCGGCGGCGAGCGCATCGACATCGACCAGTACGTCCTGCCCGGACACCAGCCCGCCGCCGCCCATCTGCTCGAACTGATGGAGGCCCGGGCCGCCGAGCGGGCCGGGCACAACGGCGCGGACCGGGCCGTCGTCCATCTGAACCTCAATGTCCGGCCCACCCTCGACACCGCCCTGCTCACCCGGCGCGGCTGGCGTACCGTACGCCGCTACCACGTCATGAGCCGCCCCGTGGACCGGGCCGCCGACCCCGTCCCCGCGCCGCCGCCGGGCCTCACCCTGCGGGACTGCCGGGACGAGGCCGACCGCAGACGCGCCCATGAGCTGGTCGAGGAGACGTTCGCCGGGCACTTCGACCATCAGTCCCGTACGTACCGCCAGTGGCTGGACGACCTGGGCCCCGCGTTCGACTGGTCCCTGGTGTGGATCGCCTCCCTCGGCGGACCGGCGGGTCCGGAGGGCGACGCGGCCGTGATGCTGACGAGGAACGACCGCGCCTCGATGGGCTGGATCCGCAATCTCGGCGTACGCGAGGAGGCGCGCGGCCGGGGCATCGCCGGATATCTGCTGCGCCACGCGTTCGCCGTGTACGCGGGCCTCGGCCGCGACACCGTCGGCCTCGGCGTGGACACCGGGAACGAGACGGGCGCGCTGAGGCTGTACGCATCGCACGGCATGGCGTGCCACTTCGCGGTGGACACCTGGGAGGTCACGGTTCCGGTCTCCGGGGTCTGAGACCGACGCCGTCCGGGTGGGCCGGCGCCGCCGGGAGGGTGACGGCGCCTTCCGGGGCGCGGTCCTCGGTTCCGCCGGCGGTGCCTGTATCACCCGGAGCGACCGCCGACTCCTCCGGACGGGTGAGCTGACATGCGGATTACCCCATTATGGGGTGATATTCGGTCCTACGTAGGACTCAGGACCGAGGAGGCAGTTCATGCGTGGAGCCACGCACGCCACATGGGCCGCATGCGCGATGGCGGTCGCCCTCACGGCGACCGCCTGTGGAGGGGGCGGCGGAGACGGCGGCAGCGGCGCCGGCGGAATCGTGAGCTCCTCCTGGGGGGACCCGCAGAACCCCCTGGAGCCCGCCAACACCAACGAGGTACAGGGCGGCAAGGTCCTCGACATGCTCTTCCGCGGTCTCAAACGGTACGACCCCAAGACCGGCGAGGCCCGGGACATGCTCGCCGAGAAGATCGAGACCACCGACTCGACCAACTTCACCATCACGGTCAAGGACGGCTGGACCTTCAGCAACGGCGAGAAGATCACCGCCAAGTCCTTCGTGGACGCCTGGAACTACGGCGCCAACCTCAAGAACAACCAGAAGAACGCCTACTTCTTCGGCTATATCGAGGGCTACTCCCAGGTCCACCCCGACAGCGGGCAGCCGACCGCCCAGAGCATGTCGGGCCTGAAGGTCACGGGCGACCGCACCTTCACCGTGAAACTCACCCAGAAGTTCTCCACCTGGCCCGACACCCTCGGCTACGCCGCCTTCGCCCCGCTGCCCACGGCGTTCTACGACAACCACGCCGCCTGGCTCTCCCGGCCCATCGGCAACGGCCCGTACACCGTCGACTCGTACACCAAGGGCTCGAAGATGTCCCTGCGCACGTGGGACGGGTACATGGGGGACGACAAGGCCCGGAACGACGGGGTCGACCTCAAGGTCTACACCGACAACAACACCGCCTACACGGACCTCGTCGCGGGCAACCTCGACCTCGTCGACGACGTACCCGCCTCCCAGCTCAAGAATGTGAAGGCCGACCTCGGCGACCGCTACATCAACACCCCCGCCGGCATCATCCAGACCCTCGCCTTCCCCTTCTACGACCCCGCGTGGAACACACCCGACGGCCACAAGGTCCGTACCGGACTGTCGATGGCGATCAACCGTCAGCAGATCACCGACACGATCTTCCAGAAGACCCGCACCCCCGCCAAGGACTGGACCTCGCCCGTCCTCGGCAAGGACGGCGGCTTCAGCGACACGCTCTGCGGCAGCGCCTGCGAGTACAACCCGGCCGAGGCCAAGAAGCTGGTCACCGAGGGCGGTGGCATTCCCGGCGGCACGATGAAACTCACGTACAACGCGGACACCGGCTCCCACAAGGAATGGGTCGACGCCGTCTGCAACAGCATCAACAACGCGCTCGGCAACGACCGCGCGTGCGTCGGCAACCCCATCGGCACCTTCGCCGACTTCCGCAACCGGATCACCCAGTCCAAGATGCCCGGCCCCTTCCGCGCGGGCTGGCAGATGGACTACCCCCTGATCCAGAACTTCCTCCAGCCGCTCTACTACACCAACGCCTCCTCCAACGACGGCAAGTGGAGCAACAAGGACTTCGACAAGCTCGTCGACCAGGCCAACGCCGAGACCGACACCGCCAAGGCCGTCGAGACGTTCCAGAAGGCCGAGGAAGTCGTACGCGACCAGATGGCGGCCATCCCGCTCTGGTACCAGAACGGCAGCGCCGGGTACTCCCAGCGGATCTCGAACGTCTCGCTCAACCCCTTCAGCGTCCCGGTCTACAACCAGATCACGGTCGGCTGACGGCACCGGACGACGGCCCGGCGCACCCCGCGCGCCGGGCCGCACCGCTTCCACCGGACGCCCCCGAGTGCCCACGACCCCCCGGAGCCCTTCATGGGACGTTATGTGATCAGGCGCCTGCTCCAGATGATCCCGGTCTTCTTCGGCGCCACCCTGCTGATCTTTCTGATGGTCAACGTGATGGGCGACCCCATCGCGGGCCTGTGCGGCCAGCGGCAGTGCGACCCGGCGACGACCGCCCAGCTCCGCAAGGAGTTCGGCCTCGACAAGCCCGTATGGCAGCAGTACCTGACCTACATGGGCCATGTCTTCACCGGGGACTTCGGCACCGCCTTCAACGGCCAGCCGGTCACCGAGCTGATGGCCGACGCCTTCCCGGTCACCATCCGGCTCACCCTCGTCGCGATCCTCTTCGAGATCGTCATCGGCATCACCCTCGGAGTGCTCACCGGCCTCAAGCGCGGACGCCCCGTCGACACCGGGGTCCTGCTGCTGACCCTCGTCGTCATCTCCGTGCCGACCTTCGTCACCGGCCTGCTCCTCCAACTGCTGCTCGGCGTCGAATGGGGTGTCATCAAGCCCGCCGTCTCACCCGAGGCCCCCTTCGGCGAACTGATCGTCCCCGGCCTGGTGCTCGCCTCCGTCTCCCTCGCGTACGTCACCCGGCTCACCCGGACCTCGATCGCCGAGAACGCCCGCTCCGACTACGTCCGCACCGCCAAGGCCAAGGGGCTTCCCCGCAGCCGGGTGGTCACCCGCCATCTGCTGCGCAACTCGCTCATCCCGGTGGTCACCTTCATCGGCACCGACATCGGCGCGCTGATGGGCGGAGCCATCGTCACCGAGCGCATCTTCAACATCCATGGCGTCGGCTACCAGCTCTACCAGGGCATCGTCCGCCAGAACACCCAGACCGTCGTCGGCTTCGTGACCGTCCTCGTCCTGGTGTTCCTGGTGGCGAATCTGCTGGTGGACCTGTTGTACGCCGTACTCGACCCGAGGATCCGCTATGCCTGAGCCCGACTACAACGACGGGGGAGCGATCGCGCCGACCGGCGCGGGCGGCGCGATGGACCTCGCCACCTCCGAGGGCGAGACGCTGGAACAGCGCCCGTCAGGCGCCCCGGGAGGCCCCCTCGGCACCGGCCCTGCGGGCAAACCCCGCAGCCTCTGGTCCGACGCCTGGCACGATCTGCGCCGCAACCCCGTCTTCCTCGTCTCCGGCCTGATCATCCTCTTCCTGGTGATCATCGCCATCTGGCCGCAGCTCATCGCCTCGGGCAACCCGCTCAGCTGCGATCTCGCCAAGGCCCAGCAGGGCTCGCAGCCCGGCCACCCCTTCGGATTCGACGGACAGGGCTGCGACGTCTACACGCGGACCGTGTACGGGGCCCGCGCCTCGGTCACCGTCGGCGTCTGCGCCTCCCTGGGCGTCGCGATCCTCGGCTCCGTCCTCGGCGGACTCGCCGGCTTCTTCGGCCGCGGATGGGACGCGTCCGTCTCCCGGCTCACCGACGTCTTCTTCGGCATCCCGGTCGTCCTCGGCGGACTGGTGCTGCTCTCCGTCGTCACCAGCACCACCGTCTGGCCCGTCATCGGCTTCATGGTGCTGCTCGGCTGGCCGCAGATCTCCCGGATCGCCCGCGGTTCGGTCATCACCGTCAAACAGAACGACTACGTCCAGGCCGCCCGCGCGCTCGGCGCGTCCCCCACCAGGATGCTGCTGCGGCACATCGCGCCCAACGCGGTCGCGCCCGTCATCGTCGTCGCGACCATCGCCCTGGGCACCTACATCTCCCTGGAGGCGACGCTGTCGTATCTCGGAGTCGGCCTCAAACCCCCGACCGTCTCCTGGGGCATCGACATCTCCGCCGCCTCCCCCTATATCCGCAACGCCCCGCACATGCTGCTCTGGCCGGCCGGTGCGCTGGCGATCACGGTGCTCGCGTTCATCATGCTCGGCGACGCGGTGCGCGACGCCCTCGACCCCAAGCTGCGCTGAGGAGCCCGCCCATGAGCACCGCCACTCCCGCCGACAGCCCGGCGGACACCGCACCGGACGGCTCCGCCGTGCTGCTCGACGTCCGGGACCTCCAGGTGGAGTTCCGTACCAGGGACGGGATCGCCAAGGCCGTCAACGGCGTCGGCTACACCGTCTCCGCCGGCCAGACGCTCGCCGTCCTCGGCGAATCCGGCTCCGGGAAGTCCGTCACCGCCCAGGCGGTCATGGGCATCCTCGACACCCCGCCGGGCAGGATCACCGGCGGCGAGGTCCTCTTCCGGGGGCGGGACCTGCTGAAGCTCAAGGAGGAGGAGCGGCGCAAGGTCCGCGGGGCCGAGATGGCCATGATCTTCCAGGACGCCCTGTCCTCGCTGAACCCGGTCCTCAGCGTCGGCGCCCAGCTCTCCGAGATGTTCACCGTCCACCGCGGCATGTCGAAGAAGGACGCCCGCGCCCGCGCCGTCGATCTGATGGAACGGGTCGGCATCCCCGCCGCCCGGCAGCGGGTCGGGGACTATCCGCACCAGTTCTCCGGCGGTATGCGCCAGCGCATCATGATCGCCATGGCGCTCGCCCTGGAACCGGCCCTGATCATCGCCGACGAGCCGACGACCGCGCTCGACGTCACCGTCCAGGCCCAGGTGATGGAGCTGCTCGCCGCGCTCCAGAGCGAACTGCGCATGGGCCTGACCCTCATCACCCACGACCTCGGCGTCGTCGCCGACGTCGCCGACACCATCGCCGTGATGTACGCGGGCCGGATCGTGGAGACCGCCCCCGTCCACGACATCTACAAGGCGCCCGCCCACCCCTACACCCGCGGCCTCCTGGAGTCGATCCCGCGCCTGGACCAGAAGGGGCGGGCGCTGTACGCCATCAAGGGCCTGCCGCCGAATCTGATGCAGATCCCGTCCGGCTGCGCCTTCCACCCGCGCTGCCCCCTGGCACGGGACGTGTGCCGCACCGACGAACCGCCGCTGTACGAGGTGTCACCGCAGCGCCGCAGCGCCTGCCACTTCTGGCGGGAGACGCTGAGCGGCGAGGAGCCGCCGCGCGACACCGCCGAGGAGGGCCCCCGTGACTGAGGCGACGACCGAGGAGCGGCCCGTGACGACGGGCGAGGCGATCCTCGAAGTACGCGACCTGGTGAAGCACTACCCCCTCACCCAGGGCATCGTCTTCAAGAAGCAGGTGGGCGCGGTCAAGGCCGTCGACGGCGTCGATCTCGACCTGATCGCGGGGGAGACCCTCGGCATCGTCGGCGAGTCCGGCTGCGGCAAGTCCACCCTCGCGAAGCTGATCGTCCAGCTGGAACGGCCCACCGCCGGAACCATCCGCTACAAGGGCGAGGACATCACCCGGCTGTCCGGGCGGGCCCTGAAGGCCGTCCGCCGCAACATCCAGATGGTGTTCCAGGACCCGTACACCTCGCTCAACCCGAGGATGACCGTCGGCGACATCATCGGTGAGCCGTACGAGATCCACCCCGAGGCCGCGCCCAAGGGCAGCCGGCGGCGCAAGGTGCAGGAACTGCTGGACGTGGTGGGTCTCAACCCCGAGTACATCAACCGCTATCCGCACCAGTTCAGCGGCGGGCAGCGCCAGCGCATCGGCATCGCGCGCGGGCTCGCGCTCCGGCCGGAGATCATCGTCGCCGACGAACCCGTCTCCGCGCTCGACGTCTCCGTCCAGGCGCAGGTCGTCAATCTCCTCGACCGGCTCCAGAGCGACTTCGGCCTCACCTATGTGTTTATCGCCCACGATCTGTCGATCGTGCGGCACATCTCCGACCGGGTCGGCGTCATGTATCTGGGCCGCGTGGTGGAGCTGGGACGCGACGAGGAGATCTACGACCACCCCACGCACCCGTACACCCAGGCACTGCTGTCGGCGGTCCCCGTACCGGATCCGGAGGCCCGCGAGCACCGCGAGCGGATCATCCTGCACGGCGATGTGCCCTCGCCCGCGAACATCCCCTCCGGCTGCCGCTTCCGCACCCGCTGCTGGAAGGCACGGGAGCGGTGCGAGCTGGAGGTGCCGCTGCTGGCGGTCCCGGCGGAGTTCCGGTCGGCGAAGGGCCCGGCGCGGCATCCGTCGGCCTGCCACTTCGCGGAGGAGAAGCACGTGGTGCCGGGCCCGGAGGACGGCGGGTGATCCCCGCTCCCGCCACCCTCTGTTACGCGCAGGCAATACGCCCGTCGCGATCCCGATATACATACCGTGCAGGCTGATCCGTTGTACGGCCGTGCGGGTGCCGTATCCCGGCCGGGGCCCTCCCAAGCGCCCCGGCCGGCTCCACCCACCGAACCCACCCGGCCCGTCCCCGCCCGCCCGCTCCCGTCCCCGCCCGCCCGCTCCCGTCCCCGCCCGCCCGCTCCCGGCCCACCGGGCCTGTCCGGCTCCACCCAGCCCGTCCGGCGTTTGGGGACGGACCTGTGCACGGGGCGCGGGCACGTGTCGTGAGGCGGCGGGGAGCACAAGGACCAGCCCGTCCGGCGTTTGGGGTCGGACCCGGGCCACGGGCGGGCCGACCCCGGCAGGCGCGCCCTGCCCGGGCAACGGCACCCGGCCGCCCCCCGCCCGGGGCAACCGCACCCCGGCCGGACAAACCTTCCGCAACGGCCTACGCCACCAGCACCCTCCGCAGAAACCCCACCTGCACCCGCAGCAGATTCTCCGCCACCTGCTCCTGCGGAGTCATATGCGTCACCCCGCTCAGCGGCAGCACCTCGTGCTCCCGCCCCGCCGCCAGCAACGCCGAGGACAACCGCAGACTGTGCGCCATCACCACATTGTCGTCCGCCAGCCCGTGGATGATCATCAGCGGCCGTGACGGATTCTCCGGCTCCGTGAGTCCGTCCTCCGTCACCAGGGAGTTCATCGCGTAGACCTCCGGCCGCTCCCGGGGATCGCCGAGATACCGCTCGGTGTAGTGGGTGTCGTACAGGCGGAAGTCGGTCACCGGCGCCCCCGCGATCCCCGCGTGGAAGACATCGGGCCGCCGCAGCACCGCGAGCGCGGCGAGGTAGCCCCCGTACGACCAGCCACGGATGCCCACCCGCCCGAGGTCCAGCGGAAAGGAGGGCGCCAGCGCGTGCAGCGCGTCGATCTGGTCGTCGAGGGTCAGCGGGAAGTTGCCCTTGATCTCCTTCTCCCAGCCGGGGGAGCGCCCCGGCGACCCCCGCCCGTCCGCGACCACCACGGCGAAGCCCTGGTCGGCGAACCACTGCGAGGTGAGATGGGAGTTCTGCGAGGCGTAGACACGCTGGCCGTGCGGTCCGGCGTACGGATCCATCAGTACCGGAAGCGGCCCGTCCGACTCCTGGTACCCGGACGGCAGCAGCACCGCGCACGGAATCCGGCGCCCGCCCGCCTCGCACAGCCGGGGCCGGGCCGTCAGCACGGGCCGCTCGGCGTGCGAGGTGACGACGGCGATCTGCTTGCCGTCGCGCAGGACCTGCACGGTCGCCCCACTGGAGTCCGTGCGGGAGGACGCGAGCACCGTCACCGGGCCGGAGCGCACAGCGGAGTGGATCCCCGGTCCCTCCGAGATCCGTTCGACGCCCAGTTCGTTGACCCGGTAGACATGGATCTCGCCGATCTCGGGCGCGTCCGCCTCCTCGCCCGCCGCCGCCGACACCAGGACGTCGTTCTCGCCGATGTCGAGGACGGCCCGCAGCTGGAGCGCGGCTCCGGTGAGCGCGCGGTCGGCGACCGTGAGGACCCGCGCCCCGCCCTCGTCGGCGATACGGACGAGCCGCCCGTCGGGCGCCCAGGCCGGCACTCCGGGGAAAAGATCCAGCCATACCGGATCCTCGTCGACATGGACGGTCCGGGTCGCGCCCGTCGCCGTGTCCACGGCCAGACACCGCTGGGTCCGCTGATCGCGGGCTTGGACGAGCAGCAGCGGGGCGCCCGCGTCCGACCAGTGCACCCGGGCGAGGTACGGGTAGCGGGACCGGTCCCAGGAGACCTCCGTGCGTTCACCCCCAAGGGTGACCAGGAAGAGGCGCACATCCGCGTTCGGCGTTCCGGCCGCCGGATACGCCAGCTCCTGCGGCTCCCGCTCCGGATGCGCGGAGTCGGAGATCCACCAGCGCCGGACCTCGCTCTCGTCCACCCGCGCGACGAGCAGCCGGTCCGACTCCGGCGACCACCAGAAGCCGCCCGCCCGCCCCATCTCCTCCGCCGCGATGAACTCCGCGATCCCGTACGTGATATGCGCGCCGTCGGGCTCGGCGAGAGCCCGGTCGCCGTCGCCCTCCGCGCCGGTGACCCGCAGCGCGCCCTGTGCCGCATACGCGATGTACCGGCCGTCGGGGGAGGGCCGGGGGTCGATCACCGGTCCCCGGGCGGGCAGTTCACGCGCGGTCCCGGCCCGCAGTTCCGCCGTGAACAGCCGCCCGGAGAGCGCGAACGCCGCCAACTCCGCCGCCCGGTCCACCGCGTAGCCCACGATGCCCTCCGAGCCCTCACGGCTGCGCTCGCGCCGTGCGCGCTCCCCGGCCGACAACTCCTCGCCGGCGCCGCCCAGCAGCACCCGCGGATCGGCCGCGAGCCGCTCCCCGGGCCGCCCGCCGCCGCCTTCGGTGTCCAGGACCCAGAGGCTGCCCGCCCGGTCCGTCCCGGACGCGGACCGGATGAAGATCACCCGGGATCCGTCCGGCGACACGGTGAAGGACCGCGGTGCGCCGAGCGTGAAGCGCTGGGTCCTGGCGTACTGGCGCGGAAAGGAGAGCTGCATCCTCGTGGTCATGCGACCGAACCTAGCGGTCGTGCGCCCCCGTGTGCTGCCGTGCACCGACTGATGCGTTGGTACGGATAGTTATGATCCGTAGCGCAAGGTGGGTATGAACTCTCCGGCACATGCAACCTGCCTGTCCCTAACGAATATCCATGGAGGTGAACCGCCGTGGCACTCTCGATTTCGGCGGTGGTGCTGCTGGCGATCGTCGTCTTCCTGCTGGTCCGGAAGTCCGGGCTCAAGGGCGGGCATGCGGTGGTCTGTGTGTTGCTCGGGTTCTATCTCGCCCGCTCCTCGGTCGAGCCGACGATCACCCAACTGACGACGAGCGTCGCCGGAATGATCGGCGGCATCAAGTTCTGACGGCGGGCCCGCCCGCCCCACCCCCGGGGCCTTCCGCGAACTCTTGGCCAAGGGACATCCCGTTCCAGCCCGACGGCACGGCCTTGCCTCGTAGGCTGTCCTTTATGAAGGATCTTTCCACCCGTCGTCTGCTCCTGGTGCACGCACACCCGGACGACGAGTCGATCACCAATGGCGCCACGATGGCCCGGTATGCCGCCGACGGCGCCCGGGTCACGCTGGTGACCTGCACCCTCGGGGAAGAGGGCGAGGTCATTCCACCGCACCTCGCCCATCTCACGTCCGACCGGGACGACCGCCTCGGCGCCCGTCGCGTGGGCGAGCTGGCCGCCGCGATGAAGGAGCTGGGCGTCACCGACCACCGCTTCCTCGGCGGCCAGGGGCGTTACCGCGACTCCGGGATGATGGGCGTCGAGCAGAACCGCCGCGAGGACGCGTTCTGGCGTACGCCCGTCGACGACGCCGCTCCCGATCTCGTCGAGATCATCCGGTCGGTGCGCCCCCAGGTCATGGTGACCTACGACCCCGACGGCGGTTACGGGCACCCCGACCACATCCAGGCCCACCGGGTCGCCATGCGCGCGGCCGAACTGGCCGGCGAGCGGGCGTTCCGCCGGGACCTCGGCGACCCCTGGACCATCGCCAAGATCTACTGGACCCGGATGCCGCGCTCGGTGGCGGAGGAGGGCTTCGCCCGCCTCCGCTCCTCGGGCGCGTCCGCCTTCCCGGGTGTCGCGGAGACCGGCGACCTTCCCGGGGTGGTCGACGACTCGCAGATCACCGCGGAGATCGACGGCACCGCGTACGCGCACCGGAAGGCGGCGGCGATGCGCGCCCACGCCACCCAGATCGCCGTCGACGGCGACTTCTTCGCCCTCTCCAACGAGCGGGGACAGCCGATCTTCGCGACGGAGTACTACCAGCTCGCCGAGGGCGAACCGGGCGTTCCGGCCGGTGAGCGGGAGCACGACCTGTTCGCCGGAGTGCCGGGATGAGCGGGTCCGGCACCCCCGGGTCCTGGCTGACGAGGACGCCCACCCTCCCGGGGCCGGGCCGGATCGCCGCGTACCTCGGGCTTCTGCTCCTCGGCGCGGTGGTCGGTACGGCGGGCTCACTGGTCCAAGCCGCCTGGCCGCCCGGCGGTTTGCTGCTCGCGCTCCTCGCGGCGGCCGGACTGTTCTACGGCTCCCTGCGCGCGGTCGGCACCCAGGCCGCGGTGGTGGCGCCCGCCGTCGGCTGGCTCGTGACCGTCGTCCTGCTCAGCACCGGACGCCCGGAGGGGGACGCCCTCTTCGGCGCCGGGATCGGCCCGATCGCGTTCATGCTCGGCGGTGTGGTGGCCGCTGTGATGTGCGCCACCATGGCGCGCCCGGCGCAACCGGGCGGCGGAACCGGCCGACCTGACAGATAAGGGACCCGTGGGACCCCCGGCCGACCGCCGGTTCCGCGGACCCCTATCGTGGGTCGCCCTGGAGTGTGGAGGGTCCCAGGACGTGCCGTGCGGGCGCGGTGGTGGAAATGGCGCTTTCCACGGTCGCGGGGTGCGTGTCCGTGGCGGACAGTATGGTGGTGCGCGCCGCCGAGCCGCCCTCAGCAGCAAGAGCTATCAGAAAAAGCGGGCGGCGAAGCCAACCGGGAGATCCTGCTTTGAGTCGTGAAACTGACAGTTCGTCCTCCGGGCCCCAGGGGCACGGTGGAGCCGTGTACCCCTCGGGGACACCGCCGTACGGATCACGCCAGTATCCGTCGCTGCATCCGGGGCAGGACGGTCCGGGCGGGGCGGCCGATACCTCCGAGGATCCGGAGCCGGACGGTGCCAGGTCCGAGCCCAGGACCGAGACGACGCTGACCACGCGGATCCGGATCAACATCCCGGGGTCGCGGCCGATCCCGCCCGTGGTGATGCGCAAGCCGATGGGGCCCGTCCAGTCCGTGCCGTCGCCCGGTGTCCCCGGGACCGCGCCGGTCCGTCCGGGCGCCGCGGAGACCGAGGGCGAGCGGACGGCCGCCATGCCGGTGGTCGGGTCCGGGCAGACGACCGAGCCCGCCGCCGATTCCGCGGAGGAGGAGAAGGACAAGTCCCCGAGCGACTGGTTCGCCCCCCGCAGGTCCTCCGGTACGAACGGGGCGGGGCTGAAGGTCCCGGGCGCGGGCGGCGGGACCGGCACACCGCCGGGCGGTACGCCGACGGGCGGCGCGGTCCCCCCGCCGGGCACCTCCGCCCCCTTCGCCTCCGACGCCCCGCAGCCCGCCGGTCCGAACCGGCCGCACAGCTCCCTCAGCGATCTCGCGCGGGACGACCGGGCCCCGGCCCCGGACGGTGGTCCCAACGGATTCGCCCCCGGTCCGCACACACCTCCGCTGGGGGTGCGCACACCGGGCGGACAGAGCGGCCGGGGCGGTCCGGCCGGGCCCACCGCCGGTCCGGCCACCGGCAGCATGCCGGTGGCGCCGAGGCCCGGTGCGAACCGGCCCGTCCCGGCGCCGGGCCCCGACCGCACCCCGGGTGCCCCGCAGGCCCACGCTCCGGGAGCGCCGACGGCTCCCGGACCGACGGCCCCCGGTTCCGGCCCCCATGGCGCGGCGGCTCCGCGGCTGTCGGACGACACCGCCGTACTGACCCCGCAGAAGCCCGCGTCCGGATCCGGCGGCGCTGCCGCACCGGGCCCCGGTCCCGGGCCTGGCGCCGGAGCCGCACCCGGTCCCCGGACCGGCGGCAATGTCTCCGGTGACACGCTCACCAGCGGTGTACCGGTCGTACGTCCGGATCCCCGGACGCCCTTCCCCGCCGGGGCGGGCCCGCAGGCACCGTCCGGCGAGCGGGACTTCCCCGGCTCCGGCGGGCCCGGGGGCCCCGCGCCCGCCGCCTCCGCCGACCGGCCGGCGCCCCGTCCCGCGCCCCCCGGGCCCGCCAGGAAGGGCCGCTCCAAGCTGGTGATCGCCGGCGCAGGAGTCATCGGCCTGTTCGGTGTCGCGTACGGCGCGGGCCTGCTGCTGAACCACTCCGACGTCCCGAAGAGCACCACCGTCCTCGGGGTCGACATCGGCGGCGGCACCAGGGACCAGGCGACCAGCAAGCTGGAAGGCGCCCTCGGCAAGCGCGCCGCCGCACCGCTCCAGCTGTCGATCGGCGACCGGAAGGCCGAGCTGACGCCCGAGAAGGCAGGGCTCGGACTGGACAGCCACACCACCGTGCGCAACGCGGCGGGCAGCGACTACAACCCCGTCTCCGTGATCGGCTCCCTCTTCGGCGGTGAGCGGGTCGCCGAGCCGGTGATGCTCGTCGACGAGGAGAAGCTGCGGGTCGCGCTCACCGATCTGGCGGGTACCTCCGGCTCCGCCGTCGAGGGCACGATCACGTTCACACCGGGCAAGGCCGTCGCCGTACCGGGCAAGCCGGGCCAGGCGCTGGACGTCGGCCGGGCGGTGGCGCTGGTCCGGGAGGCGTACCGCGCGCAGGTCGAGACGGGCGCGTCGAAGGTTCTCGCACTGCCCGTCACCGCCCGGCAGCCGACCATCGACCAGGCCGAGGTCGCCCGGGCGATGAAGGAGTTCGCGGAGCCCGCGATGTCCGGCCGGATCACCATCAAGGCGGGCGCCAAGAGCATCCAGTTCGGCCCCGCCAGGTCGCTGCCGAGGATCCTCTCGATGAAGCCCGTCGACGGGAAGCTCGTCGAGGTCTACGACAAGAAGGCGATCGACGAGCTGCTCGAAGGGGTCTTCGACGGCATCCGGATCACCAAGGGCGACGGCAAGCAGCACCAGGTCGGCCCCGACGACGTCGCCCAGGTGATGGGCCCGGCGCTGCGCGGCAAGACGCCCGAGGAGCGTACGGCCGTCATCGACCTGAACCCGAGCTGAGCCCGAGCCACGGCCGGAGCCCGCGCCGGACCCTACGGCCCCGGGAGCCCCTGCGCACGCACGAGTGCCGGGGGCTCCCGCCGTACGCGTCCGGACCGCCCGCTCACCGAACCGATGCCCCGGGCTTCCAGCGCCCGGTCCCGGGAGCGAGTCCCAGCTCCCATGAGGCCCGCCACCCCCACAGACGAATCCGCACCAACGGACCCCCACAGACGAATCCGCACCGACGGACCGCGCCAACGCATCCCGCGCCGACGGACTCCACTGACCGGTCCCGGGCCGACGGACCCCGCGCCGGCGCACCGCGGCCGGACCCGCTTCCGTCGCCCACCCCGCGCTCAGTTCAGCATCGCCCGGGCGGCCCGCGCCCGCCCCCGGATCGCCTCCGCCGTGCTCGGCTCGACCGCCGCCACGACCTCCGCATAGGCGTCCAGCTCCGCCGCGCCCGTGAGGAAGTCGCCGCGCTGGACGAGCAGTTGGGCCCGTTCGTAGCGCAGCCGCGCCGGATGGGAGGGCAGCAGCAGGGACAGCTCGACCGCCCACAGGGCGACGGCCGACTGCTCGGGGCGGGCCGCCGCCCAGGCCCGGATGTTGTTCAGGATCCGTACGACCACCTCCAGCGGCGTCGCGGGCTGGAGCATCGCCGGATCCAGAGGCGCCCCCGTCGCGCCCGCCACCAGCAGGGCCGCGTCGGACCCGGTGAGTACCCGCCCGCCCGCGAAGGGGTCCGCGAGCACCTGCTCCTCCGGCGCGCCGAAGCCGACCACGAAGTGGCCCGGCAGAGCCACCCCGTACACCGGCGCGCCCGCCCGCCTCGCCACCTCCACCCAGACCACCGACAGCAGGATCGGCAGCCCCCGGCGGCGCCGGAGCACCTCGTGCAGCAGGGAGGACTCCAGGCGCTGGTAGTCGCCGGGGGAGCCCCGGAAGGCGCAGCGTTCGCCGAGCAGGTCCGCCACCGCCGAGGCCCAGGCGCGCGGGGTCCGCAGCCCGTACGGGAGCAGCCCGGCGAGGCGGTCCAGCTCGATCTGGGCCTCGTCCACCGCCGCCTCGTCCAGCGACGGGTCCGCCACCGCTCCCACCAGCAGACAGAGCAGGGAGAGATCGGGCCGCTCCGAACGGGCCTCCTCCGCGAACCGGTTCCTGGGGTCCGCTGATTCGTCATGCATAGGCCACTCGTACCCGCCCGCCCGCCGCCAGTCCACTCACACCCCCGCCCACGCACCCGTTCCGGCCCCCGCACCGCGCCATTCGCGGGGTCCCGATACGGCGGCCCGGTCCCGGGGCGCGATATCAGGGCGCCCGGTAGTGGTGGTAGTGGTGATGGGTCGTGAAGCCCATGCCCGCGTAGAGCGCGTCCGCGCCCTTGTTCCCCGCCTCCACCTGGAGCCAGGCCGCCGAGGCGCCCTCGTCCAGGGCCCGCCGGGCCAGCACGGTCATCACGGCCGTGGCCAGGCCCTGGCGGCGGTACGCCGGATCCACCTCCACCGCCATGAATCCCGCCCAGCGCCCGTCGACCACGCACCGGCCGATCGCGGCGGGCACCTCACCGCTCCCCGGGACCGCCGCGAACCACACGGACGGCCCGCTCGTCAGCACCTTCAGCACCTGCGGTCCCACCTCGTCGGAGCGCTGGTACCGCAGCAGCCACCCCCGTCCCAGCTCGTCGATGGAGCGCGCCAGGATCACCCGCTCCGCGTCGGCGTCCAGATCGGCGATGTGCGCCAGACCCCCGACCCGTACGTCGGCCGAGACCTCGCGCGTCCAGCCGCGTGACTCCAGCTCCGCGCACAGGACCTCCTGGGTGCCCGCCGCGCCGGTCGCCGCCTGGATGTACGCGGGCAGGGAGCGGTCCGCGTACCACGTACGCACCCGGTCGAGCGCCGCGTCCAGCGCCAGCCCCGGGTCACCGAGCGGAAGGGCGGAGTTGGCGCGCCGGGTGAACCCGGAGGACGCGCGCAGCAGCCACTCCCCGAGCGGCTCGCTCTCCACCGGCTGCCATGCGCGCGCGGTCACCCGCGCCAGCTCCGCGAAGTCCGCCGCCGGCCCCCTCCGCCGGGCCGGTGCGGCGGGGACGACCTTGCCCGCGACCAGTGACGATTCCGGGATACGGACGCTCTCCCCGGTGCGCCGTGTGATCACCAGCACACCTTTGTCCCAGGATGTGAGAACTCCGACCGTGTCGGTGAACGTCGCACCCTCGGCCGCCGAGTCGGCAAGACGTCTGATTGATACTCGTTTGCCCACGTCAAGGGGTGTAATACGGACTTCGAGGCGTCCGGCGCCGGTGAATTCCACAGCTCTGCGTGCCCCTCATGTTCGGATCGTCTCCAAGAACGGAGATACTAGGGGCGGGCATCGACGACGCCGCGCTCCCGCGCAATGCCAGCCCTATCGAGAGGAACGACAGCGTGACCTACGTCATCGCGCAGCCTTGTGTCGACGTCAAGGACAAGGCGTGCATCGAGGAGTGCCCCGTCGACTGCATCTACGAGGGCTCCCGGTCCTTGTACATCCACCCGGACGAATGCGTCGACTGTGGGGCCTGTGAGCCGGTCTGCCCCGTCGAGGCGATCTTCTACGAGGACGACACCCCGGAGGAGTGGAAGGACTACTACAAGGCGAACGTCGAGTTCTTCGATGAGCTTGGCTCGCCCGGAGGCGCCTCCAAGCTCGGTCTCATCGAGCGCGACCACCCCTTCATCGCCGCCCTGCCGCCGCAGAACCAGTAGGCGGCCGGCCGGCCAGTCCTTCCCGGTCCCGTACGGTCGTCGTCGTCCGTACGGGACCGAGTTGTTTCCCGCCCGGTCCCGCGCGGAGCCTCCGCCCGGCGGGGCCCGGCACACCGCCGTACCGCACCGCTTCCACCCAGGAGAAAGTGAACGCCCGTGTCCGCAGTCTCTTCGCGCCTTCCCGTTTTTCCCTGGGACAGGCTGGAGCCGTACAAGGCGACGGCCTCGGCCCACGCCGACGGCATCGTGGACCTCTCCGTCGGCACCCCCGTCGACCCCGTGCCCGAACTGATCCAGCGGGCCCTCGTGGAGGCCGCCGACTCGCCCGGCTATCCGACGGTGTGGGGCACGGTCGCGCTGCGGAACGCGCTCACCGGCTGGGTGGAGCGGCGGCTCGGCGCGGTCGACGTCGCGCACACGAACGTCCTGCCCGTCGTCGGCTCCAAGGAACTGGTGGCGTGGCTGCCCACCCAGCTGGGCCTCGGCCCCGGCGACCGGGTGGCCTATCCGCGGCTCGCCTATCCGACGTACGAGGTCGGCGCGCGGCTCTGCGGCGCGAGCGCCGTCGACTACGCCGACCCGACGGAACTGGACCCCGACGGGCTGAAGCTGCTCTGGCTGAACTCACCGTCCAACCCCACGGGGCGGGTACTCGCCAAGGACGAGCTGATCCGCGTCGTCGCCTGGGCGCGCGAGCACGGTGTCCTCGTCTTCAGCGACGAGTGCTATCTCGAACTGGGCTGGGAGGCCGAGCCCGTCTCCGTGCTCCACCCCGACGTCTGCGGTGGTTCGTACGAGGGCGTCGTCGCCGTCCACTCGCTGTCCAAGCGGTCCAATCTGGCCGGATACCGTGCCGCGTTCATCGCCGGTGACGAGTCCGTCCTGGGCGAGCTGCTCCAGATCCGCAAGCACGGCGGCATGATGACCCCCGCGCCGGTGCAGGCCGCGACCATCGCCGCGCTCGGCGACGACAGCCACGTCACGGAACAGCGCGTCCGGTACGCGGCCCGCCGCTCGGCCCTGCGCACCGCCCTGGAGGGCCACGGCTTCCGCATCGAGCACAGCGAGGCCAGCCTCTACCTGTGGGCGACCCGCGACGAGCCGTGCTGGGACACCGTGGCCCACCTGGCCGAGCTGGGCATCCTGGTCGCCCCGGGCGACTTCTACGGCACGGCCGGCAAGCGCTTCGTCCGAGTGGCCTTCACCGCCACCGACGAACGTGTCGAGGCCGCGGTCAAGCGCCTCGGCGATTAACCCGAGGGGCCCCGCGTATGCCGCCCCCACCCGCCCCACCCCGGTTCTGACCGCTCCACCTTTGGCTCACCCCTTGTGCTTGGTGAGTGAGCCGAAGGGGGCCGTGGGTGTCGCCCCTGCCTGTCCCCACCGGTTCTGGCCGCCTCCGCCCCTTTTCGTTCACCCCTTGTGGCTGGTGAGTGAGCTGAAGGGGGCCGTGGGTGTCGAAAGGGAGAGCGCGCGGAGGCCGCGAGGAACGAGTGGTCGAGCACGATCGACCGTCGACACACACTGAAGGCCCCCGGAGGGGGTCCCCCCGGACGGAGTCTGGGGGAGAAGGAACCACAAAAAATACAGCGCGTCGGTCACTGTCCGGAGTGCGGTCCCACGGCCTACCCGAGCGCGTCGGTCACCGTCCGGCCCACGTCCCCACGGCCCACCCGGCCCAGCACGATCGACCGCCACCACCCACCAAACGCCCCCGGTGGGTCCCCCACTCCGTCCGGGGGAGAACGAACCACAAAAAACAGCAGAGCCCCGGAGCGCTGCTCCGGGGCCCCCTCACCGCACCCCCGCAGGGAAGCGTCGTGCTCCAAGCGGTCAGCCGAGCGGCAGCCCCTGCGTCGGCAGCCCCTGGGTGGGCAGCCCCTGCGTCGGCAGCTGGTCGGTGGGCAGCCCGCCGCCGAGGGAGTCGGTCGGCAGGCCGCCGCCGCCGCCGAGGGACTCGGTCGCGCCGCCCGCGGCCTCGCCGAGGAGGTCGCCCGCGCCGCCCGCGGCGTCACCGGCGGCCTGCCGCGCGGCCGGGGTGACGGTCCTGCCCGCGCTGTCGACGGCCTTGCCTGCGGCGGGGACGGCCTGCTTGACGGCGCTGCCCCCGGTGTTGCCGGCCAGGCCGGAGGACTTCTGGGTGGCGCCGTCGACGGTGCTGCTCAGGCCGCCCGCGTCGAGAGCGGTCAGCCCGCCGAGGGGGTTGGCCTGCTGGAGGTCCACGGCGCTTGCGGAGCCGGCCGCACCGACCACGGGAGCTGCTCCCGCCGCGATGAGCAGCGCGGCACGGGCGATCCGACGGGTCAGGGGGAGGGACATGATGCTCCTTGAGACGAGGGGTGTTGGTGTGTCCGCCGACGCGTTGGCCTTCGGACGCAGTGACAACCGCTCGTGGGGCGGGGGAAGTTGCGGTGAGCCGAGGTAAAGAGTTGGCAATGCGTCGCATTATCGGCCTTGCGCGAAGGGGTGTGGACCCTTCCCGGAGTTGACCCGTGCCGCACCGTCACTTCCCTGTGTTCGCAAGGGATTCGGAACGTGTCACGGTGGCCCGCGTCGCCCTCTCGACGGGGCATTGGAGTGATGTGGCGGCGTACTCCCTGCGGGGGAGCGTTCGTATCAGTGTGCGAGGCGGATGCGAACGTCGCCCCGGGGGGAGCCGACGGCCTCGGAAACCGTCGATCCGGCCGCCGCCATGGAGCCGGCCGGATCCTGTCCGTCCCCGGAGCCCCCCGCCTCGTCGGTGCCGGTGCCCGCCGTGTCCTTCGCGTACCAGCCCTTGCCGGAGTCCTTCGCGTTCCAGATCCGGCCGCCGTACGAGACCTCCTCGATCCGCAGCCCCTCGGCGCGCGCCACCGCCCAGTGAGCCAGCTCCCAGCCGCGCTTCCCGCCCGGCCCGGCGGATGTCACCGGCACGGAGATCTCCCGCGGTCCCGCCGTGTCGGTGGCGCCCGCTGTTTTCGGCAGCACCCCCGGCCCGAAGGCCCGCACCAGCTCGGCCCGTACCCTCGCCGGGTCGCCCGCCTTCTCCACCGCGCTGCCCGGGGTGCAGGTCAGCGCCGCGTTCGCCCGCCCGGTCAGGGCGGCGGCCAGCAGGGTCGCGTTCGGCTCGTGCTTCGCGTACGCCTGCGGGAAACCGCTGCGCTGCACCCGCTGGGCGGCGACCGTCAGCGGCAGCCGCGAGTAGCCGGGGACATCGGCGAGCTGGTCGTAGAACTTCCCCGCCGAGTACACCGGGTCGAGGATCTGCTCCGGCGTGCCCCAGCCCTTCGACGGCCGCTGCTGGAACAGCCCCAGGGAGTCGCGGTCCCCGTGGTCGATATTGCGCAGCGCGGACTCCTGCAGCGCCGTCGCCAGCGCGATCGTCACCGCGCGCTCGGGCAGTCCGCGGGTCGTCCCGACGGCCGAGATCGTCGCGGCGTTCGCGGCCTGCTCGGTACTGAGTTCATACGTCGGGCCGCCTTGGCCCGACGTCGCGCGAACCGTGCATCCGGGTGCCGAGGTACGCGTGGCGTACTGCACGGCGACGTAACCGATCAGAGCGGCGAGCACGGCAAACGCGGCCGCGACACGCACAAGTCGGCGGCCACGCCGGGTGGGGGAGGACGTCTCGGGCACAGCCTTACCGTACTAGGGCCGCTCGTCCGGATCTTGCCGGGCTCGCGTGCCCCGGCACCGCGCCTCTTCCCCATAGCCCGCGGGCACGGGTGGTACCTCCGGCACCGGTACTCCGTTCCCGGCCCAGCCCGGCCCAGCCCGGCCCCGGCACCGCACCTCTCCCCCCCCGTAGCCCGCAAGCACGGGTGGTGCCCCCGGCACCGGACCCCGCTCCCGGCCCAGCCCCATCCAAACGGAAGACCCAGGGGCCCGCGCTAAGGTCGCGTGCATGGCCCACACCGTGCTTGACCTCACTCTTGACGCTCCGGCGCTCACCGCGGCCCTCGTCGACTTCCCGTCGGTCAGCGGCCAGGAGAAGCCTCTCGCGGACGCCATCGAGCAGGCGCTGCGCGCGCTGCCGCATCTCACCGTCGACCGGCACGGCAACAACGTCATCGCCCGTACCCGCCTCGGGCACGGTGAGCGGGTCGTGCTCGCCGGGCACATCGACACGGTCCCCATCGCGGACAACGTGCCCTCCCGGCTCGACGAAAACGGAGTGCTGTGGGGCTGCGGCACCAGCGACATGAAGTCGGGCGTGGCACTTCAGCTGCGGATCGCGGCGACCGTCCCCGCCCCCAACCGCGACCTCACGTTCGTCTTCTACGACAACGAGGAGGTCGCCGCCCACCTCAACGGCCTCGGGCACGTCGCCGAGGCCCACCCCGAGTGGCTGGAGGCCGACTTCGCGGTTCTCCTCGAACCCTCGGACGCCGAGGTCGAGGGCGGCTGCCAGGGCACCCTGCGGGTTCATCTGCGGACGACCGGGGAGCGGGCGCACTCCGCCCGCAGCTGGATGGGGTCCAACGCGATCCACGCCGCCGCGCCCGTCCTCGCCCGCCTCGCCGCGTACGAGCCGCGCCGGCCGGTGATCGACGGGCTGGAGTACCGCGAGGGCCTCAACGCCGTACGGATCGAGGGCGGCGTCGCCAACAACGTCATCCCCGACGAGTGCACGGTCGTCGTGAACTACCGCTACGCCCCCGACCGGACGGAGGACGAGGCCCTGGCCCACGTGCGGGAGGTCTTCGCGGACTGCCCGGTCGCCGAGTTCGTGGTCGACGACCACTCCGGCGGGGCGCTGCCCGGTCTGTCCCACCCCGCCGCCGTGGCCTTCATGAAGGCCGTGGGCGGAAGCGCGCGGCCCAAGTTCGGCTGGACCGATGTCTCCCGCTTCAGCGGGCTCGGGGTGCCCGCCGTGAACTACGGCCCCGGCGACGCGCTCTATGCGCACAAGCGGGACGAACACGTCGCGATCGACAAGATCACGCACTGCGAGTCGCGGTTGCGTGAGTGGCTGACGTCCTGAGTTTCCCTCGTTGTCGCCTTCGCCGACCTACCCTTGCTCCAGCAATGATGTTCGGCGGAGGGAGCAGGTCATGGGCAACCCCGAGGGTTCGAGGGGCCCGGCGGAGCAGCGGCAGGGACCGGTACTCCGCCGCAGGGATCAGGTCCAGCCCGGGACCACCGACCAGCGGCTGCTGGACACCGAGGGCGACTCCGAGTGGGTGCACACCGACCCCTGGCGGGTCATGCGCATCCAGTCCGAGTTCGTGGAGGGCTTCGGCGCCCTCGCGGAACTTCCCAGCGCGATCAGCGTCTTCGGCTCGGCGCGTACGTCCCCCGGCACCCCGGAGTACGAGGCCGGGATCCGGATCGGCCAGGCCCTCGTCCACGCCGGTTTCGCGGTCATCACGGGCGGTGGCCCCGGCGCGATGGAGGCCGCGAACCGGGGGGCGCGGGAGGCCGGAGGCGTCTCCGTCGGCCTCGGGATCGAGCTTCCCTTCGAACAGGGGCTCAATCCCCATGTCGACATCGGGGTGAACTTCCGCTACTTCTTCGTCAGAAAGACGATGTTCGTGAAGTACGCCTCCGGATTCGTGGTCCTGCCCGGTGGCCTCGGGACCCTCGACGAACTCTTCGAGGCCCTGACGCTGGTTCAGACCGGCAAGGTGACGCGCTTCCCGATCGTGCTGTTCGGCTCGGAGTACTGGAGCGGGCTCGTGGACTGGCTCCGGGGCACGGTCGTGGCCCAGGGGAAGGCGTCGGAGCGCGATGTCCTGCTGTTCCACGTCACGGACGACGTGGACGAGGCGGTCACGCTGGTGACGAAGGAGACCGGCCGCTAGGGCGTGTTGCGAAAGTCCCGCCTGGCCTGTGACGCCCAGCACGCACACTCGCTGCGTTGTCGGAATCGCCCAAGTACGTCCAGTACGAGGGCGACCCTCCGCCTTGCGATTGCACGCACCGGACGCCGCAGGCCCCGCCCTCCGGGCGGACGGCGCTACTTTCGATACACGCCCTAGCTCGTGCGGTGACCGGGAACGTTCACCGGCCTGCGACGCCCGGCACGGCACGTCTCCCCTCGTAGCCCTGCGGGCACGGGGGGGCCTCCTGCGTTGTCGGACCGCGCGAGTACGGCGCGTACGAGCTGCGGACCTCCGCCTCGCGCCGCACCGCACCGGACGCCGCAGGCTCACCGGCAAACCCTTCCGGTCACCGCACCAGCCGGGGTCGCCCCCCACCTCGGCGCTTGTCGGGGTGGTGTCCCGAGCCCCGTTCCTCAAGTGCCGGAGGGGCCGGGACGGTCTGCCCGGAAGGCGCGAGGTTGTCCGGATGCGCGGGGATGACCGGGCGGGCCCGGTGTGGGGCCTATGCCAGGCCCCGGCGGGCCACGGACGGGGCGCGGTGGCCCGCGATGGTGGAGACCATGTCGAGGACCTGACGGGTTTCGGCGACCTCGTGGACGCGGTAGACACGCGCGCCCAGCCACGCCGACACCGCGGTGGTCGCCAGGGTGCCGATGAGGCGTTCCTTGACCGGGCGGTCGAGGGTCTCGCCGACGAAGTCCTTGTTGGAGAGCGAGACGAGGACGGGCCACCCGGTGCCGACCATCTCGCCGAGGCGACGGGTCGCCTCCAGGGAGTGGCGGGTGTTCTTCCCGAAGTCGTGGCCGGGGTCGATCAGGATGCCGTCCCGGCGGACGCCCAGTTCGAGGGCCCGCTCGGCGAGTCCGAGGGTGACCCGCAGGATGTCCGCCATGACGTCGTCGTACGTGACCCGGTGCGGCCGGGTCCGCGGCTTCGCGCCGCCCGTGTGCGTACAGACCAGACCGGCGCCGTGGCGCGCGGCGACCTCCGCGAGCCGGGGGTCCACCCCGCCCCACGCGTCGTTCAGCAGATCCGCGCCCGCCGCGCAGACCGCCTCGCCGACCTCGTGCCGCCAGGTGTCGACGCTGATGACCACATCGGGGAACCTCCGGCGCACCTCCGCGACGAAGCCGACCGTCCGCCGGACCTCCTCGTCGGCGGTGACCTCGTCGCCCGGGCCCGCCTTGACCCCGCCGATGTCGATGATGGCGGCTCCCTCCGACACCGCCTGCTCGACGCGTGCGAGCGCGGGCTCGTCGAGAAAGGTGGAGCCCTGGTCGTAGAAGGAGTCAGGCGTACGGTTCACGATCGCCATGATCACCGGCTCGTGCGCGTCGAATTCGCGCTGTCCCAGCCGCAGCATCAGCGGTTCTCCTCCTCAGGTGGTCCGGCTGCGACCCTAACTGTCACACCGGCGTGGCACGATCGGTACCGGGACAGATTCCGCTCAGGGAGGGCCGCTCGTGTTCGTGTTCTTGGCTGTCGCGATGGTCGTGGTCGTCGGGGCGGTCACGCTCGCCGTGGTCGGCGGCGGGGACAGCGCCGCGCTGCCCGAGGTCGCTCCCGAGCAGTTGGTGGACCCTCTGCCGACGACCCGGCCGCTGGGGCGGGCGGACGTCGAGGCGCTGCGGCTGCCGGTGGCGCCGAGGGGCTATCGGATGGCGGATGTGGACGATGCGCTGGGCCGGCTGGGGGCGGAGCTGGCGGAGCGGGACGCGCGCATCGCCGAGCTGGAGTCGGCGCTGGCGGGGGCGCGGGCCACCGCGGTCGACCGGCCTGATCTCTTCACCAAGCCCGGTGAGGAGCCGCGCCGGTGAGCGGCGGCACCGTGGCGGGGCCCGACGGGAAGCCCCGCTGCCCCTGGGCCCTGTCCGCCGAGGACTATCTCGCGTACCACGACGACGAGTGGGGCCGCCCGGTCCACGGGGACGAGGCGCTGTTCGAGCGCCTGTGCCTGGAGGCGTTCCAGTCCGGCCTGTCCTGGATCACCATTCTGCGCCGCCGTGAGGGCTTCCGCCGTGCCTTCGCCGACTTCACGATCGCTTCGGTCGCGGAGTTCACCGACGCCGACAGGGACCGGCTCCTCGCCGACGAGGGCATCATCCGCAACCGCGCCAAGGTCGACGCGACGATGGCGAACGCGCGGGTGCTGGTGGAGTGGCGGCCCGGCGAGCTGGACGAGCTGATCTGGTCGCACGCGCCCGCGGCCGCGGGCCGCCCCGCCCCGAAGTCCGTCGCCGACGTTCCGGCCGTCACGGACGAGTCGACGGCGCTGGCGAAGGCCCTCAAGAAGAAGGGCCTCCGCTTCATCGGCCCGACGACGGCGTACGCCCTGATGCAGGCGTGCGGGCTGGTCGACGACCATCTGGCCGACTGCGCGTCCCGCGGGGCCGCGACCGCCCGCTGAGGCCCGCGCCGGGGGCACTGGGGCGGACCCGGACCGCCCGGACCGCCCGGACCGGGAGGGAACGGACAGAGGGGCGCGATACGGCCCGGCGGGACCGCCGCGCCGCACCCTTATGTCTTCTGCCGGACCACCGGGCTGCCGGACTGTCGGCTTCCCGGGCTGCCGGACCTTCCGGGCCCGGTGGATCTACCCGGCCTTCCCGCCCTCGTGGGTCTGCCGGATCCGGCGGTGGCGGGGGCGCCACGCCCGGGGTGCGGGACTCGTACGTATGTTCCCGGCCGGGCCCGTACGGATGTACGGATACCCGGCCGGGAACCCCGTCGGCCCGGGTGCCGCTACCGGCCCCGGTACTTCGGCTTCTCCTTCGCGATGAAGGCCTCGACCGCGATGGCGTGGTCTTCCGAGGCGCCCGCGCGGCCCTGGAGTTCGTCCTCCTTGTCCAGGGTCTCGTCCAGCGTGTGCGCGGCGGCGAAGGCGAGGGATTCCTTGATCGCCGCGTAGGCGACGGTCGGGCCCTCGGCCAGGGCGCGGGCCACCGCGACGGCCTCGGCGGCCAGTTCGTCCGCCGGGACGACCTTGTTGGCGATCCCCAGGTCGAGCGCCTCCTGGGCGCCGATCGAGCGCGGGAAGAGCAGCAGATCCGCCGCCCGGCTCGGGCCGATCAGCCGGGGGAGCGTCCAGGAGACCCCGGAGTCGGCGGTGAGCGCGACACCCGCGAAGGACGTCGTGAACTTCGCGGTGTCGGCGACGACCCGGTAGTCCGCGGCGAGCGCGAGGCCCATGCCCGCGCCCGCCGCCACACCGTTGATCCCGGCGACGACGGGCTTCGGCATGCCCGCGAGGGCCCGCACGACGGGGTTGTAGTGCTCCCCGACGGTGCTCATGGTGGTGCGGCTGCCGGTCTTCCTGTCCTCGGCGAGCAGCGTGATGTGCTCCTTGAGGTCCTGGCCGACGCAGAAGGCGCGCCCGGTGGCCGTCAGCAGGACCGCCCGTACGGCGGGGTCCTCCCCGGCTGTCAGAACCGCCTCGCGGAGCGCGACCTTCGCCTCTGTGCTCAGGGCGTTCATGGCCTCGGGCCGGTTGATCGTGATCGTCGCGAGTCCGTCGCTCACGTCGTACAGCACGGAGTCGGCCATGTCGGGTCCCCTTTGCGGCTCTGCGGTGGGTGTACAGCCCAGCATGGCGGAGATCCACCGGGACGGACATGTGACCTGCGCCAAAGAATCCGCCCTCCGGGCCCGCTGTCGCGGCGGCGAAGTATCGCAGGCGGATCGCCGAATTGGGTGGTTTTGAGAAAGCGCGTTGCCTAAGCGATGCCGACTGATGTTGGTCATCGGGTCCCGCGATGCGGGATAATGACCTGGAAGCAATGTGTTCGATGCCGGTACGCGTGCCTACCCAGGGGCCGTCGGCGGACGATGAGCTGGTTTCAGGAAGGGGAACGAGCATGGCGGCCATGAAGCCGCGGACGGGCGACGGCCCGCTCGAGGTGACCAAGGAGGGGCGGGGCATTGTCATGCGCGTTCCGCTCGAAGGCGGCGGTCGGCTTGTCGTCGAGCTGACACCGGACGAAGCAGACGCGCTCGGCGACGCTCTGAAGAAGGTCGTCGGCTGACGCTGAAGCCAACCAATTACTGATTTCACTGCCCCGGCATCGCATGGTGCCGGGGCAGTGACACTTTCCCGGGTGACTTCCACGGGGCTTGTGGATGACTTCGCGGGGACTTTCCCCGGCCCCGGGACGAACTTCTTCCGACACCGTGCGGACTTCGGCGGCTGTGAGGGCGGCCTTTGAGGCCACTTCGCCCGGCTCCCGGGCAAAGACCTCCCAATGACTTCGGGCGGACTTCGCACGGACTTCGCGATGACTTCGGCCGGTCTCGGGGCGGACTTCCCGATGGCTTCCCGACGGCTTCCCCTTGGCTTACGGGAGGGCGTGCCGCCGGCATACGGATGGCTTCCTCCGGGGCCTCGGTAGGAACTCCGACGGCTTCCCGTGGGCCCCGGACGAGTATTCGACGGGCGGCTCCGGCCCGCTCGGCGACGGCTTCGGGACAGCCGGTTTTCCCTCGGTGATTCCGCTCCCTGCCCCGGTGCGGGCTCGGGGCCGAATCCTCCGCCGCTGCCGGCCGCCGGTGGCGGTCGTCGGTGGCGTGACGATGGCGCTGGACGGATTTTTCGTGATGTGCGGCTTCCCGGGCTCCGCGTGACCGGGCGCGCGCCCGGGGCACGGCGGGCGGCGTGGTGGGGCGGCAGCGCTATCCGCGCCGGACCGCGCAGAGGAGCCCGTCCCCGACGGGCAGCAGGGACGGCAGCAGCTCCTGGCTCTCGCGTACCGAGCGCAGCAGCTCCCGCAGCCGCAGAACCTCCGCCGGCTGGGCCGCCGAATCCACCGTGCGACCGCGGGCGAAAACCCCTTCGAAACAGACAAGACCGCCTGGTCGGAGCAGGCGCAACGATTCAGCGAGGCACTCCAGCGTCTCCATCCGGTCGCCGTCGCAGAACACGAGGTCGTAGCCGCCGTCCGCGAGCCTCGGCAGTACGTCCAGGGCGCGCCCGGGAATGAAACGCGCCCGGTTCCCGGCGAACCCGGCCGCCCGGAACGCCTGCCGGGCGAACTGCTGCCGCTCCGGCTCCGGGTCCACCGTGGTCAGCACCCCGTCGGGGCGCATGCCCTGGAGCAGATAGATCCCCGAGACGCCCGTTCCCGTACCGATTTCCGCCACCGCTTTCGCGTCCGCGGTCGCGGCCAGCAGTCGCAGGGCGGCGCCGGTGCCTGGCGACACCGAGGGGACTCCTGACTCCCGGGCCCGCTCCCGGGCCCAGCGCAGCGCGTCGTCCTCGGCGACAAAGGCGTCGGCGAACGCCCAGCTTGTCTGCCGGTTTGCGGTAATGAGCCTCTCCTGTCCCCGTAGTTGAACGCGACGTTGACTGTATCCGCTGTGCCCGGGAACCCGCTGATGGGACCGTGCGTTAACGCAATGAGGCGGACGGCAGGGGGGGGAGTACATGGAGCAGGGCCGTAAGCAGCATCCAAATTCGCGTAAAGATTCTTATCCGGAGCTAACGGGCGAGGTGGCTATGGTAGGGGCTCCGCTGGACACCACCAGAGCCGACAGGGGAGGTGCGGCTGCACCTGCGGATCGGAGAGGAGTGCTGAGGCGCTTCCTCAGGTCACCGGGTGAGCCGAAATCTGTGACCGACATTGCTGACCGTTCCCCCGCCCCCGACTCCGCAGCTACCGCGACCTTCGCATCGGATGCGGAAACCCAGGCGTGGACACCCCCCTCATGGGAGGAGATCGTCAGCACGCACAGCGGTCGTGTCTACCGTCTCGCCTACCGTCTCACCGGCAATCAGCACGACGCCGAGGATCTCACCCAGGAAGTCTTCGTCCGGGTGTTCCGCTCGCTGTCGACGTACACCCCGGGCACCTTCGAGGGCTGGCTGCACCGCATCACCACCAATCTCTTCCTGGACATGGTCCGCAGGAAGCAGCGCATCCGCTTCGACTCGCTCGGTGACGACGCGGCCGAGCGGCTGCCCAGCCGTGAGCCCTCCCCGCAGCAGGTGTTCAACGACACCCACTTCGACGCGGATGTGCAGCAGGCGCTGGACACCCTGGCGCCGGAGTTCCGTGCCGCCGTGGTGCTCTGTGACATCGAGGGCCTGTCGTACGAGGAGATCGCCGCCACCCTGGGTGTCAAGCTCGGCACGGTCCGCAGCCGGATCCACCGTGGCCGGTCGCATCTGCGCAAGGCCCTGAAGCACCGTTCTCCCGAGGCCCGCGCCGAGCAGCAGCGCATGCTGGCGGGAGCGGTCGGACTGGTGGGGGAGGGTGGATCGGCGTGAGCGGCTCAGGCCCCACCCCCGCGGAGCAGCATCTGGGGGACCGGCTCGCCGCTCTGGTCGACGGTGAGCTGAAACACGACGCCCGGGACCGGGTGCTCGCCCATCTGGCGACCTGTCCCAAGTGCAAGGCGGAGGCGGACGCCCAGCGCAGGCTCAAGGACGTCTTCGCCCGGACCGCCCCGCCCCCGCCCTCCGAGGGGCTGCTCGCTCGGCTCCAGGGGCTGCCCTCGGGACCGGGCTTCGGTTCCGGAGGCGACGACGACGGCCGGGGCGGACCCTTCGACGGCGGGCGGGTCACCGACGCGGTCTACGGAGCTCTGAGTCCCTCGGCGGGAAGACCCGGCGACCGCCGCACGGAGACGTTCGGATACGTCCCCGGGGTCCACGCGGTCCGGCGGGCACCCGCCCTGCCGGGCGGTCCGGGTGGCTTCCGTATCCATGAGGTCGGCCGCCAGGAGGCCGAGCGCTCGCCGTGGCGGGGGCGTCGCTTCGCCTTCGCCGCCGCCAGCGCCGTGTCCTTCGCCGCGATCGCTCTCGGCGGTGCGATGCCGCTGGAGACCTCGGTCCAGGCGCGGGGCGGCAGCGGGAACAGCAGCACCCCGGTGCGCACCGCCGCCACGACGGGCACGACCGGCACCGGTTCCGGAGCCGGGGTCGCCGTCTCGGCCGCCGCGCGCAACGCGGAGTACGAGCGCCGCCGCAGCGGCGGCACCAGCCCGACCAGGTCGGACGGAGGGCCCGTCGGCCGCTCCGTGCTCGGCCCCGAGGGCTCCGAGACCCCGCTGAGCCTTGCCTCCCGGCCCACCCCGACGCCGCTCGGCTCGTCCTTCACCCCTCCGCCGCTGATACGTCCCACGGGTTCGGCCTTCCAGATCTCCACCGCCCCCGGGCTCACCCCGTCGGCGACGCCCGCCCCGTCGCACCTCATCGCTCCCCCGCAGCCCGCCAACCCCCTCATGTCCCAGCGCTGACAGGCCCCTGCGCGGGGATTCGCAAACCTGGTTGAATCTCTGAACAGGTGCCCGCCGGGGTGCCGCGGGTCGGCAGTTTGCGGGGAGAGCATGGAAGACGGGAAGCCCACCGGACCGAAGGCGAAGTGGTGGAGCCGGCCCGGTGCGGGGCGCGCGACTCCCACCGAGCCGGAGGGACCCCCGTCCGCGCCGCCGCAGGCGCGGATGCCGGGCCCGGCGGGGGAGCCCGTACCGGCGGATGCCGTCCGTCCCCCACAGGCGCCCCCGGAGTACCCCACGGCGGCGCCCGTACGAGCGGAGGGGCCCGCGCCCGGGGCGGCGCACCCCGGCTCCGTATCGGCGGAAGACGACCCGGCGCCCGCTGACGACACCCGGCACCCGGTACCCGCACCCGAGCCGCTGCCCGGGGCGAGTGGCGAGGGGACCCGGCCGCAGCCGCTGCACCGGCCCGATGAGTACAGCACCCCGCCGTACGGAGGCCCGGGGCCGTGGGCGCCCGCCCCTCCCGTACAGCGTCCGGTGCCCACCCCCGCGCAGGGCACCCCCGTACCACCGCAGTACCCGGCAGCCCCTGGCACGGTCCCCGCTCCCGAGCAGCCCGCGCCCCTGACCGAGGCCACGGACGGCGGAGGATTCACCCTGCCGCCGCCGCAGTCACCGGGGGTCTCCCAGGCCCATCACCAGCCCCGGGACACACCGCCGCCCCCCGGGGGCTACCCGCCCCACCACCAGAGCCCGCCCCACCCCCGGGGCACCGGGTCCCACAGCGAGCCACCCTCGCTGCACTGGCGCCAGTACGACCCCTGGAGCACACCCGGCTCCGCCCCGCTGATGTACCCCGGCGAGCCCGCCCCCAGGAAAAGCAGACGGGGCGGGCTGCTCGCGGGGGCCGTGCTGCTCGCCCTGGTCTCCGGCGGCATCGGCGGGGGCATCGGCTCCTACATCGAGCGCAACGGCGGGATCAACCAGGTCGAGCTGGACCAGGCGCCCCGGGAGAGCGGCGGCCGCGCGCCCGACAGCGTCGCCGGTATCGCCGCCAGCGCCCTGCCCAGTGTGGTCACCCTCCATGTGAGCGGGGGCGGCGAGCAGGGCACCGGCACCGGCTTCGTCCTCGACAAGCAGGGCCATATCCTCACCAACAACCACGTCGTCGACCCGGCGGGCTCCGCGGGCGACATCTCGGTCACCTTCAGCGGCGGCGAGATCGCCAAGGCGACCCTCGTCGGCAAGGACAGCGGCTACGACCTCGCCGTCGTCAAGGTCACCGGTGTGTCCGGGCTGACCCCGCTGCCGCTCGGGAACTCCGACAATGTGCGCGTCGGTGACCCCGTCGTCGCCATCGGCGCGCCCTTCGACCTCCAGAACACCGTGACCTCCGGCATCATCAGCGCCAAGGAGCGCCCCATCACCGCGGGCGGCGAGAAGGGCGACGGCAGCGACGTCAGCTATGTCGACGCGCTCCAGACGGACGCCCCGATAAACCCCGGCAACTCCGGCGGTCCGCTGGTGGACACCAAGGCCCGTGTCATCGGCATCAACAGCGCGATCCGCGCCGCCGACACCGGAGGCGGCGCCGAGGGCGGCCAGTCCGGCTCCATCGGCCTCGGCTTCGCCATCCCGATCAACCAGGGCAAGCGCGTCGCCGAAGAGCTGATCAACACGGGCAAGGCCACGCACCCCGTGATCGGCGTCAGCCTCGACATGAAGTACACGGGCGACGGAGCACGCGTCGGAGACAAGGGCACCGACGGCTCCCCGTCGGTCTCCCCCGGCGGCCCGAGCGCCAAGGCGGGCGTCCAACCGGGCGATGTGATCACCAAGGTCGACGGCCAGCGGGTCCACAGCGGGGAGGAGCTGATCGTCAAGATCCGCTCCCACCGTCCGGGCGACCGGCTGGAACTGACCGTGCTGCGCGGCGGCAAGGAGCGGAGGATCACCCTCACGCTCGGCTCCGCCGGCGGCGGGTGAGCCTCATATGACCACCCTCCGGCACGTGACTCACGGAAGTTTCGGCGGGTACGGTGGATCGGGCCCCGGAACCATCCGAGCTGCGGGCCGCGGAGAACACGAGGAGCAGCAGGGTGTTCAATGACATAGGAATCGTGGAGCTGGTGACGCTCGTCGTGCTCGCCGTGCTCATCTTCGGCCCCGACAAGCTGCCGAAGGTCATCCAGGATGTCACCCGAACCATCCGGAAGATCCGCGAGTTCTCCGACAATGCCAAGAACGACATCCGCAGTGAACTGGGGCCGGAGTTCAAGGACTTCGAATTCGAGGATCTGAACCCCAAGAATTTCATCCGCAAGCAGCTCGGTGAGAACGACGACCTGAGCGAGCTGAAGGAACTCCGGAACACCTTCGATCTCCGCAAGGAGATCAACGACGTCGCGGACGCGGTCAACGGGACGGACTCCGCCCGTTCCGTGCCCGCCGGCGCGGTCAACGGTTCCTCGTCCGGCACGCCCGACCTGCTGAAGAAGCGCGACCAGGCGCCCGCGACCGCCCAGGAGGAGCGTCCGCCGTTCGACGCCGACGCCACCTGAGGCCCGCCCGGGGCTCCGTGCGACCAAGATCACCCGGCCGGTCCCCGATGGGGGACCGGCCGGGTCGTACACGCCCTTCGACGACCGTGAATCCCGGTGAGCCGGGACGGGGTGGCTATTCTCTCCCTCTGTCAGGACGCGAGGACGCCCGAGGGGGGCGGGTCCGCTCCGGACCTCGGACACAGAGGAGGCGGCCGGGTAGATGGAGACGACCAGTCGAACAGCGGCCCAGAGCACGGTCGAGGAATCCCCTGCTCCCGCTCAGCAGCACACGGAGACGGAGACCGCTTCCCGGTGTGCGGCCGACGGCTATGCCCGTGCGCCGTTCCCCTGGTACGGCCTGGACGGTGCGTTCACCGGCCCGCGCTGGCTGATGCAGGTCGGCTCGGCGGCCGACGGCACCGTCCAGCACGGCTCGCTGGGGCACGGTGACGAGCCGTCGATAAGGTCCGAGGCGACGACCGGGGAGAAGGAGCGGTTCGCCGCGGTCATCACGGTCGCCGCGAGCCCGGTACGGCGCAGCGGCGACGGTACGGGGGTGCTGGACGCCACCACGGTCTCGTCCGCCGCCTGGCTCGCGGGCTCGGGCCTGCTGGCCCACACCTGGCCGCCCCAGCTCGACCACTCGCTGCGGGACGACTGGCTGGACCAGCAGACGGAGACCGCGTTCGAGCTGGCCGACGATCTGCAGGGCGATTCGTGGTCCGCGCTCTCCCTGCCGGTCGACGGTGTGCCCACGCCCTTCCACTACCGCGAGTCGGAGTTCGGCTGGGTGCTGGCGGGATCGACCCTCGGCGGCGTGCACATCGGAGCGTACGGACGGGGGATGAGCGCGTACGGGCTGGGCTTCGCGGTGGTACGGGACCTGGGTCCGTACATGCGACGGGACGGCTGAGACGGCACAGCTGAGACGGGACGGCGGCTCGGTACCGCGCGTACGGAGCACTGTGAGCGTGGACGGGTCCCGGGCCGGTGCGCGGAGACGGGCGTCCGGGTAAGGGGCGTGCGGAGCCGGGCGTACGGCGCGGGCCCGGTGCGGCGCGCTTCACCGTACGCAGAAGGGCACCGTTCGTCCGGACGGTGCCCTTCTCCGACGCAGTACTACGGCTGTCGCCGCGTCAGAACTTGTTCCTCGGCGTGATGCCCAGGCTCATGCCGGACAGCCCGCGCTGGCGCCCGCCCAGCTTTCCGGCGATGGCGCGCAGGGCGGAGCCCGCGGGGGAGTCCGGGTCGGTCAGCACGACCGGCTTGCCCTCGTCGCCGCCCTCCCGCAGGCGGACGTCGATCGGGATCGACCCCAGCACCGGTACATTCGTGCCGGTCGTCTTCGTCAGCCCCTCCGCGACCCGCTGGCCTCCGCCGGTGCCGAACACGTCGACCATCTCGTCGCAGTGCGGACACGGCAGACCCGACATGTTCTCGACGACGCCGACGATCTTCTGATGCGTCTGCACGGCGATCGACCCGGCCCGTTCGGCGACCTCGGCCGCGGCCTGCTGCGGGGTGGTGACGACCAGGATCTCCGCGTTCGGCACGAGCTGCGCGACCGAGATGGCGATATCGCCGGTCCCGGGCGGCAGATCGAGCAGCAGGACGTCCAGATCGCCCCAGTAGACATCGGCGAGGAACTGCTGGAGCGCGCGGTGCAGCATCGGACCACGCCAGACGACCGGCGTGTTGCCGGGCGTGAACATGCCGATCGAGATGACCTTCACCCCGTTCGCGGACGGCGGCATGATCATGTTCTCGACCTGGGTGGGACGGCCGTCCGCGCCCAGCATGCGCGGCACCGAGTGGCCGTAGATGTCCGCGTCCACCACGCCGACCTTCAGCCCGTCGGCCGCCATCGCCGCCGCCAGATTCACGGTGACCGACGACTTCCCGACGCCGCCCTTGCCGGAGGCGACCGCGTACACCCGGGTCAGCGAGCCGGGCTGGGCGAAGGGGACCTCGCGCTCGGCCGTGCCGCCGCGCAGCGAGGACGTCAGTTCGCGCCGCTGCTCGTCGCTCATCACGTCGAGCGTGACCTCGACGCGCGTGACGCCGTCGACGCCCGCGACCGCGTCCGTCACGTTCTTCGTGATCGTCTCGCGCATCGGGCAGCCGGACACGGTCAGGTACACCGTGACGGCGACTGCGCCATCCGCCCCGATCTCAACCGATTTCACCATGCCGAGGTCGGTGATGGGTCGGTGGATCTCGGGGTCGTTCACCGTCGCCAGCGCTGCCAGCACCGTGTCTTCCGTAGCCATACCGACGATGGTACGGCGCCCGCTCCCGCCCCCGGAAAGCCCGTCAGCGGTCGGATACGTCACTGCCCGGGCCGCCGCCGTCGGGGAACGGGGCGCGCCGCTCCTCCATGTCCCTCACCAGGTCCTGGAGCTCCGACCGGATCCAGTCCCGGGTGGCGACCTCCCCGAGGCCCATCCGCAGGGCCGCGATCTCACGGGTCAGATACTCCGTGTCCGCGATGGAGCGCTCGTTCTGCTCACGGTCCTGTTCATGGGTGACCCGGTCCCGATGGTCCTGGCGGTTCTGCGCCAGAAGGATCAGGGGGGCCGCGTACGAAGCCTGGAGCGACAGCATCAGCGTGAGGAAGATGAAGGGGTACTCGTCGAAGCGCAGGGCGGGCGGGGCGCTGACGTTCCAGACGACCCACATGATGATGATCACCGTCATCCAGACGATGAACCTGCCCGTGCCCAGGAAGCGGGCGATCCGCTCCGAGAGGCGGCCGAACGCCTCGGGGTCGTACTCCGGCAGCACCGTACGGCGCGGTACCTGCGGCATGTCGAGCCGCGAGCGGGAGCGCGGGACGGGACGCTCCTTCGGCTCGCCGCGCTCGGTCGGCCCGTACTCGTTACCCATGCGCGGACCCACCGTCCCGCGGGGGCTCGTGGCCGCCGGCGGGGCCCGGCGAGGACCCCGAGCCGGAGCCGGGTCCGGGCGGGGACCCGGAGGCCGGGCCGGAGCCGGGTCCGGGGCGGTGGAGGGACCCGCTGTCGTGTCCGGACTCGCGCTCGTGGAGGGCGGACTCCTCGAACTCCGTTTCCCGCCAGTCCTCCGGCAGCAGATGGTCCAGCACGTCGTCCACGGTCACCACGCCCAGCAGCGAGCCCGTCTCGTCGACGACCGGCGCGGCGACCATGTTGTACGCGGCGAGGTAGCTGGTCACGTCGGGCAGCGGGGTGTCCGGCGCGAGCGGCGGCAGATCGCTGTCCACGACGGAACTGACGAGGGTGAACGGCGGGTCCCGCAGCAGCCGCTGAAAGTGCGCCGTCCCCAGATACCGGCCCGTCGGCGTATCGTCCGGCGGCCTGCACACATAGACCTGCGCGGCCAGCGCGGGCGACAGATCCTCCTGGCGTACGCGGGCCAGGGCGTCGGCCACCGTGGCGTCCGGCCGCAGCACGATCGGCTCGGTCGTCATCAGCCCGCCCGCCGTCCGCTCCTCGTACGACAGCAGCCGGCGTACGTCGGCGGCGTCGTCCGGGCGCATCAGGGTCAGAAGCCGCTCCTTGTCCTCCTCGGGCAGCTCCGAGAGCAGATCGGCGGCGTCGTCCGGGTCCATCGCCTCCAGCACGTCCGCGGCACGGTCCTCCTGGAGCTTGCCGAGGATCTCCACCTGGTCGTCCTCCGGCAGCTCCTCCAGCACATCGGCGAGCCGTTCGTCGTCGAGAGCGGCGGCGACCTCGGCGCGGCGCTTCGGCGAGAGGTGGTGCATCACATTGGCCAGGTCGGCCGGGCGCAGCCGCTCGAACGTGGCGACCAGGCTCTCCGCGCCCTGGTCGTCCTCCTCCAGCGAGAAGCCGGTCACCGCGGACCACTCCACCGTCAGCGTCTCGCCCTTGCGGCGCAGGGCCCCGCCCCGGCCCCTGCGGACGAAGACCCGGTCGATCTCCCAGTCCCGGCGGGCGGGCAGCCGCTGCACGGACACATCGAGCACGGTGACCTCCTCGCCGCCCTCCACCAGCCGCACCCGGCGGTCCAGCAGCTCACCCAGGACCAGCCGCTCCGTGGGACGCTGTTCGAAACGGCGTACGTTGAGCACACCCGTGGTGATGACCTGGCCCGACTCGATACCGGTGACCCGGGACATCGGGAGGAAGATCCGGCGCCGGGTGAGCACCTCGACGACCATGCCGAGCAGCCGGGGCGGGCGGTGGCCCACCCGCAGCATCGCCACGAGGTCGCGGACGCGTCCGACCTGATCACCGTTGGGGTCGAAGACCGGTACGCCGGCAAGATGGGAGACGAAGACGCGGGGAGTGCTTGCGGCCATGATTCTTTCTCTTTTGTGGCTCGGTTCGCTTCCGGGCCGCTTCAGCGTGCACCGACGGTCGATCGTGCTCGACCGCTCGTTCCTCGCGGCCTCCGCGCGTTCTCCCTTTCGGCACCCGCGCGGCCCTTCAGCTCACTCGCCTTCTTTTGTGGGCTCGGTTCGTTTCCGGGTTGGTTGAGTGTGTGTCGACGGTCGATCGTGCTCGACCGCTCGTTCTTCGGGACCTCCGCGCGTTCTCCCTTTCGGCACCCGCGCGGCCCTTCAGCTCACTCGCCTCGTGGTGGGGCACGGTGTCGGGTCTTTGTCGGATCTTGTCGGAAAAACTGCTGTTCAAGGGCTTCAGGCTAGCCCGTACCGTTCCGGGGCGCCGGTGGTCGGCGTCCGTATGGCTGCTGCTGAGGCGCTCAGGCGGCCCGGGTACGCTGCGGACTGCCACCCCATGAGAAGTAGATGAGAGGCAGTGCGCTGGTGACTCTTCTCCCCCCGGTTTCCCGGGCCCGCCGGGCCGGCCCGGTTTCCCGGGCCCGCCGGGCCGCGCTCTGTGTGGCCCTGTGCGCGGGGCTGACGACGGGGCTCGCCTCCTGCGGGGAGGACCCGGACAAGGGGACCAACGGGATCGGCAAGCTCTCGGCGACCGAGATCGAGAGCCGGGCGCGGGAGGCGGCGGACGCGGCGACGGCGGTACGGCTCTCCGGGACGCTCGTCAGCAAGGGCGGCACGTACCGGCTGAACATGCGGCTCAAACAGGACGGCGGCACCGGATCCGTCACCTCCAAGGAGGACACCTTCGAGCTGCTGCGGGTCGGCGACGATCTCTTCATCAAGGCCGACGCGGCCTTCTGGACCCACCAGGGCGACGGCAAGCCCGGCGAGCCGCCCTCCAGGACGGACGCGGAGGCGGCGGGCAAGCTCGACAACAAGTATGTGAAGGTCCCGCAGGGCGACCCCGCGTACAAGCAGTTCCGTGGCTTCACGGAGATGGATGTGCTCCTCGACGGGCTCCTCGGGATGCAGGGCGACCTGAGCAAGGGCGACCGTACGAAGGTGGGCGGCATCCGCGCGATCAAGGTGAAGGCGGAGGACGGCGACGGCGGTGTGCTCGATGTCTCGCTGGAGGGCGAACCGTATCCGCTCCAGTTCGCGCGGGCGGGCGGGGCGGGGGTGCTGACGCTCGGCGAGTGGGGCCTGGACTTCGCGCTGGCCGCTCCCTCGAAGGCGGAAACGGTGGACTACGGCCGCCAACTCCCCACCTCCAGCGACTGACTCCCGCCCGGATCCATGAAGCCCGTCCGTGACTCACCCCGGGGTGGGCGCGGTGCCGGGAGCCCGTCCGGCGTTTGAGGACGGAGGGTGCCGTGGGGCGCGGGTCCGCGTCGGGCGGGGGCCCGGTGACCGAGCCCGTCGGGGCGCGGTGCCGGGAGCCCGTCCGGCGGTGGAGGACGAAGCGCCCCGCGGCGCTATCCGCGCTTCTTGGCCCGCCGCAGAAGCAACCGCGGCAAACCCGCCGGCATCACCCCGCGCGTCGTCGCGGGCGACCCCGGCGGCGGGGCCGCGAGCGAACCGTTCGGGAGGGATGTCGTCGAGGACACGGGATCGAGCCGCAGCACCCGGCACTCCCGGGCCCACCGCTCCCGCAGCCCCTCCGTGTCGGTCGCGTTCAGCCGCTTGGACTTGAGTTCCGCGACGGCCGACTCCCACGCCTCGGAGCGCGGTTCGAGTTCCGTCACGGACGCGGTCCAGGCGACCAGCCGGCCGCCCTTGTCCTTGCTGCGGACGGTGACCTCCGCGCTGCCGCCGGCCCTGAGCCCCGGCAGCGGCTGCTCGCCGGGGCCGTCGCCCACGACATGCGCCGCGCCCTCGTGCCAGATGTGCCAGAGCGCCCGCCCGTCGCCCTCGTCCCGGGCGCCCTCGCCGCGGACCCAGATGAGGCCGGACTTCTTGGTGGCCTCCTCGACGAGGGCCCGGCCGAGCAGGTGTTCTGTCATGGGCGCAGCCTATCTAGAGCCAGCCGTTGCGCTTCAGCGTGCGGTGGATGGTGAAGCAGATCCCGGCGATCGCGGTGAGCACCATGGGGTATCCGTACTGCCACCGTAGCTCGGGCATGTAGTCGAAGTTCATGCCGTAGACCCCGCAGACCGCCGTCGGCACCGCGATGATCGCCGCCCAGGAGGTGATCTTGCGCATGTCCTCGTTCTGCGCGACGGTCGCCTGCGCGAGATTGGCCTGGAGGATGGAGTTCAGCAGCTCGTCGAAGCCGATGACCTCCTCCTGCACCCGTGCCAGATGGTCGGCGACATCGCGGAAGTACTTCTGGATGTCGGGGTCGATCAGCCGCATCGGCCGCTCGCTCAGCAGCTGCATCGGCCGCAGCAGCGGGGAGACGGCCCGCTTGAACTCCAGGACCTCCCGCTTGAGCTGGTAGATCCGCCCGGCGTCGGTGCCCCGCGAGCTGCCCTTGGAGGGCGCGGAGAAGACATCGATCTCGACCTCGTCGATGTCGTCCTGCATCGCCCCGGCGACCGCGATGTATCCGTCGACGACATGGTCGGCGATGGCGTGCAGGACCGAGGACGGGCCCTTGGACAGCAGCTCGGTGTCCTTCTGGAGGCCGTGCCGCAGCGCGCGCAGGGAGCCCTTGCCGCCGTGGCGGACCGTGATGACGAAGTCCCGGCCGGTGAAGCACATGACCTCACCGGTCTCCACGACCTCGCTGGTCGCGGTCAGTTCGGCGTGCTCGACGTAGTGGACCGTCTTGAAGACGGTGAAGAGGGTGTCGTCGTACCGCTCCAGCTTGGGCCGCTGATGGGCGTGGACGGCGTCCTCGACGGCGAGCGGGTGCAGCCCGAACTCCGCCGCGATACCGGCGAATTCCTCCTCCGTCGGCTCGTGCAGCCCGATCCACGCGAAGCCGCCGCCCTCCCGCACCCGCAGCATCGCCTCGCGCGGGGTCTGGCAGCCGTCGCTGTCCAGCCGCCTGCCGTCGCGGTAGACCGCGCAGTCGACGACGGCGCTGGAGGCGGAGGGGTCACGGGTGGGGTCGTACGTGTTGTAGGGAGTGCTGCTCTTGCGCAGGGACGGACGGACCGCCGCCCGCAGGTCACGGATCATCGACATGGCTGGCTCCTCACGGAGAGGCCGTCGGCGAGTGGTGTGGCACAGCCCGGAATGGGGACGTGGGCTCACGTCCGCAAAGCGGGCGGCACCGCGGCGTCGCGGATGACGGCGTTCGCTACAGACAGGCAAAAACGAGGTGCTCTTCCGTCGTGCGAAACGCCCATGAACGGAATGCCGTCGTACGGAATGCCGCAGGCCCTGTGCGTGAAGGGCTCAGATCACCGGAGTGCGGTGATGCCGTACGGAAGAGCGGTTGGTACTGCACGGTCGACTTCGATCCACCGCAGACCCCACCTCCTCCGGCCGGTCCCCCGTAGGGGAGACGTGATGCTCGGGACCGGAGGGCCGCGCTTCCGCGTGCCGTCCTGTTCTACCGTCCCGACCAGCGGCCAAGACTATCAGCCGACAGAGGGTCAATCCCTTGTTTTGAGCTTTCCTTACGCGCTTTATGCTCGCCCTATGGGAGACGTTCTTGCTCTGGTCGAGGCCAGGCTGCTCACGGCCCTCGGGGAGCCGGACGCCCGCGCGGCGGTGACGTTCCTGGGTACGGACCGTATCGAGGTGCTCCGGTTCCGGGGCACGGCCGACGGCGGGGGCGACGGGGGCGGCGGCATCGTGCGTTACGCCACACTCGGTATGTCGGCCCTGCCCATGGCCGATCCCACGGCCGCGCTCGCCGATCCGGTGAAGGGCCCGCGCGCGGAGCTGATCCTGTCGGTACGGGCGGGGCTCGCCGACACCGACAAGGCGCTGCGCCCGCTCGCCGTCCTGGCCGCCTCACCTCAGGTGGAGGGTGTCGTCGTGGCGCCCGGGGCGTCCCTGGACGTCGGTGAACCCCTGTGGCCCTCGGCGCCCTTCAGCTCGGTGCTGGTCGCCGAGCCGGGTGGGCTGGTCGAGGATCTGGAACTGGACCCTCCGATGGACCCGGTGCGTTTTCTGCCGCTGCTCCCGATGACACCGAACGAGGCCGCCTGGAAGCGGGTGCACGGCGCGCAGGAACTGCAGGAGCGGTGGCTGACCCGGGGGACGGACCTGCGCGATCCCCTGCGCGGATCGGTGGCCCTCGACTGACGCGGGCCGCCGGAGGCCGTCGCTTTCCCGGTACCGGATCACACCGGACGGGTGATCGTCCTTGACGCGGCGACGGCCGGGTAGGACCGTTGAGCGCTATGAGGGGCGAACCCAGTTGCCCGAAGTGCGGTGGCCGGGTCAGGGCGCCCGGTCTCTTCGCCGACGCCTGGCAGTGCGATCTGCACGGCGCGGTCCACCCGCTGCAGCCGGTGCTCCCGCCCAGCGTGGAGGCCCTCGGCGTCGTGGTGCACCGCGCCAGGGTTCCCGTCTGGATGCCCTGGCCGCTCCCAGTCGGCTGGCTGTTCACGGGTGTCGCGTACGCGGGTGACGACCGCAGCGGTGGCCGGGCCACCGCCGTCGCCTGCTCGGGCCCGGGACCGCTCGGCGGCCTCGGGGAACTGCTGCTGATCGCCGAGGAGTTGGGCGTCGGGCTCGGCGCGCGCTACGCGGGCATCGACGGACTCGACCCCGGCCCCCATATCTGCGGCGACAAGGCCCCGCAGATCAAGCTGCTCGCCGCCGGCCGTCCCACCCCCCTGTGGCATGTGCGCGCGGCCCCCCACGACCGCGCGGTCTTCGCCGGGGAGGCGCGCGGGCTCTGGCTGTGGGCGATCGTCTGGCCTGAGCAGTCCGGGCTGCTGATGTACGACGAACTGGTCCTCACCGATCTGCGCGACGCGGGCGCCGAGGTCGAACTGGTGCCGTGCGGGGCGCTCTCCCCTCGGCTGCTGGACCCGGCCGGTCCCTAGGGACCCCCGGCCCCACGCGGCCCCGCAGTCCCGTTCGGCCGGTGTCCGCCGTCGCCGTTCGGTGCCGTAACCCTCGGTGCCGCAGGCCTTTGGGCCGGGCGGTGGCGCGGGGGAGGGCCCGGCGGACGGAGCCCGTGCCCCTCCCACCGCCGTACGTCCTCGTCCCGTACGCCCTGTCCCGTACGCCCCGAAGCGGAGTCCAGGGCCCCGGCGGCGCCCGTACCGCCGCCGCACCCACCCGTATCCGGACGCGTCGGGCGCAATCGGACAGGGGCGGGTGCCCGGATACACTTGACCGTCCCCTGTCCACCCTCCGCGCGACGCCGTGCGGGAGGCGCCCCGAGCCCTGGAGCCATGCGTGCGTATCGATCTGCACACCCACTCCACGGCTTCGGACGGCACGGACAGCCCCGCCGAGCTGATGCGCCGCGCCGCCGCGGCCGGACTCGATGTCGTCGGCCTCACCGATCACGACACCACCCGCGGGCACGCCGAGGCGATCGCTGCGCTTCCCGAAGGGCTGACCCTGGTCACCGGCGCCGAGATCTCGTGTGCCCTCGACGGTGTGAGCCTGCATCTGCTGGCGTATCTCTTCGACCCCGACGAGCCCGAGCTGCTGCGCGAGCGCGAACTGGTCCGGGACGACCGGGTACCGCGGGCGCGGGCGATGGTGGACCGGCTGCGGGAGCTGGGCGTGCCCGTCGAGTGGGAGCGGGTCGCCCGTATCGCCGGGGACGGTTCCGTCGGCCGCCCGCACATCGCGGCCGCGCTCGTCGAGCTGGGTGTCGTCCCGACCGTCTCCGACGCGTTCACCAAGGAGTGGATCGCCGACGGCGGGCGGGCCCATGTCACCAAGCACGAACTCGACCCGTTCACTGCGGTCCGCCTGGTCAAGGCGGCCGGCGGGGTCTCGGTCTTCGCGCACCCGGCGGCGGTCAAGCGCGGGCGTACGGTCCCCGAGAAGGCGATCGCGGAACTGGCCGAAGCGGGCCTCGACGGCATCGAGGTCGACCACATGGACCACGACGGGCCCGCCCGGGAGCGGCTGCGCGCCCTCGCCGCGGACCTCGGGCTGCTGACCTGCGGGTCCAGTGACTATCACGGGGCGCGGAAGGCCGTCTCGCTCGGTGAGTACACCACCGACCCCGAGATCTACGGCGAGATCACGCGCCGCGCGACCGGGGCGTTCCCGGTGCCGGGCGCGGGCGGACACCGCGCCTGACCACCGCCGTCCCCCTTCCTTCCTCCCGCTAGGCCATCACCGTGTTCGACGCCGCCGTTTTCGGCTCCCTGTTTCTGACCCTCTTCGTGATCATGGATCCGCCCGGGATCACCCCGATCTTCCTCGCGCTGACCTCCGGGCGGCCCGCCAAGGTCCAGCGCCGGATGGCCTGGCAGGCGGTGGCCGTCGCCTTCGGCGTGATCACCGTCTTCGGGCTTCTCGGCCAGCAGATCCTCGACTATCTGCATGTCTCCGTTCCCGCGCTGATGATCGCGGGCGGACTGCTCCTGCTGCTGATCGCGCTCGATCTGCTGACCGGCAAGACGGACGAACCCCAGCAGACCAAGGACGTCAATGTGGCACTCGTACCGCTCGGCATGCCGCTGCTGGCGGGGCCCGGCGCGATCGTCTCGGTGATCCTCGCCGTGCAGGACGCCGACGGCGCCTCGCAGCAGATCGCGGTCTGGGCGGCGATCGTGGCCATGCACGCCGTGCTCTGGCTGACCATGCGGTACTCGCTGCTGATCATCCGGCTGATCAAGGACGGCGGCGTGGTGCTGGTGACCCGGCTCGCGGGCATGATGCTCTCCGCGATCGCCGTGCAGCAGATCATCAACGGGGTCACCCAGGTCGTCCAGGGCGCCTGAGGCCGGACGGTGCGGCGCACGGTGCCCAGGTGGCGCGGACACAAGGGTGCCCCCGTACGGATCGTCCGTACGGGGGCACACCGAACCCCGGGCGATGGCCTAGGAAGCCGGCGATTCGACGGCCGGGCGGATGTAGATGCGCTGGCCCGTCGCGGCGGCCTGCTGCACGATCCGGGTGACGGAGGCGGCGTCCACGACCGTGCTGTCCACGGCGGTGCCGTCGACGTCGTCCAGTCGCATGATCTCGAAGCGCACGGCTTCTCCCTTCGTCTGATCCTCCTGCTGGAGAACTGATAGTGATGCGTTCAACAGCTGTATCAACGGGGATGCGCCTTGCAAATATTCCCTACGCTAAGTAAATAATTGCCTTGTCTAACTACTGGCGGGTGTGTATGAGCCACCGGAGAATGGGCTCCGTATGAACGACGCAGAGAGCAACGAGATGAATCAGCAGCTCGGCGAGGCCGGAACCCGGGAGATCGGTGCCCGCCTGGAGCGCACCAACGAGCTGCTCCATCGCATGCTCGCCGAGGTCGCGAAGACCCCGTCCACCCACGCCATCTTCGTGGACGCGGGTTACGTCTACGCCGCGGCCGGACTGCTGGTGGCGGGCACCGAGGACCGGCGCTCCTTCGATCTGGACGCGGAGGGGCTGATCGAGGCGTTCATCGACAAGGCCCGCACGATATTCGCGGACAGCCGGCTGCTGCGCGTCTACTGGTACGACGGCGCCCGCCGCCGTATTCACACCCCCGAGCAGCAGTCGATCGCCGAGCTGCCGGATGTGAAGGTGCGGCTCGGCAATCTCAACGCCAACAATCAGCAGAAGGGCGTCGATTCACTCATCCGGACGGATCTGGAGTCCCTCGCCAGGCATCGCGCGATCAGCGACGCGGCGCTCGTCGGCGGCGACGAGGACCTCGTATCGGCGGTCGAGGCGGCGCAGGGGTACGGGGCACGGGTCCACCTGTGGGGCATCGAGTCGTCGGAGGGGAGCAACCAGGCCGAGCCGCTGCTGTGGGAGGTGGACAGTCAGCGGACCTTCGACCTGGACTTCTGCCGGCCGTACATCACCCGCCGTCCCGTCACGACCTACGAGAACGAGGGCGCGCCGCCGCCGTCCCGCGACGAGGTCCGTTTCGTCGGGGCGCAGATCGCGGCGACCTGGCTGGCGGAACAAGGGACCGAGGCGATGGCGGCGCTGCTGCCCGGGCACCCGTATCTGCCGGGGCCGGTCGACCAGGATCTCCTCGTCCAGGCGGAACGGGTGCTCCAGCGGTCGCTGCGGGGCCACGCGGTACTGAGAAGGGCCCTGCGGGACGGCTTCTGGCACCATCTCCAGTCGCAGTACTGACCCCGTTATGTTTTTCGTGGTCCTGCAATGGGGCCACTGGCCTCCGGGCCCGGCATGACTGTTGCCCCCTGTCGAAGACATGACCTGGGGGGTGGTGTCACCGGGGCCGGGTCAGTGCCTGTCCCAGAACCGGGCGATCGCGGCGGCCGTCTCCTCGGGGCGGTCGGTATTGGGCGAGTGCTCGGCCCCCTCCACGACCGTCCTGAGCGCACCGAGCCGTCGCGCCATGTCGTCCAGCAGCGGTACGGGCCAGGCGTCGTCCCGCTCGCCGCTCAGCACATGCGCGGGCAGCCCGCGGACGGCGGCCAGTTCGTCCACCCGGTCCGGCTCGGCGGTGAGCCGGCGTCCGGTCGTGATCAGCTGCACGGGGTGGTGGCGCAGCCAGCGCGCCCGGAGGTCGTCGCGGCCGGTCGCGCCGTCCATGTCCGCGTCCTCGGGCGGATCCAGCGCCTCCATCGTGTTCCACACCTGCTCCATGCTCATGACCGAGAGCGCGTCGCTGAGCATACGCACCTTCTCCTGCTGGGCCGGGCTGATCTCGGCCGGGCCGGAGGACATCAGGGTCAGGGTCCGGAACGGCGAGGGGTCGAGGAGGACGGCGGCGCGGGCGATCTGGCCGCCGAGGGAGTGCCCGAGGAGATGGATCCCGGGGGTGCCGCCGCTCCGGCCACCGGGTTCGCTGTTCGTGCCGGTGCCGGTGCCGGTGCCGGTGCCGGTGCCGGTGCCGGTGTCAGGTCGGGTGTCGGTGTCGGTGTCGGTGCCGGGTTCCGGTCCGGTCCGGCCTTCCGCGCGGGGGCCGGACCCGCCGTCCGGGGCTTTCGTCCCCGGTGCCTCCGCGTTCAGGGCCTGAGCCTGGGCGAGCAGGTCGCGGGCCAACTCCTCCTGCTCGTAGGCCCGTTCGTCGTCGGGGCCCCCGGTCTCGTACTGGCCGCGGCCGTCGACGGCGATCACGCGGTAACCGGACGCGGTGAGGGGCTCCAGCATCGCGATGAAGTCCTCCTTGCTCCCGGTGAACCCGGGAACGAGCAGCGCGACACCCTTGATGTCCCGCTCCCGCGCCTCGGGTTGCGCGTCGAGCACGGCGAAGTCCCCACGGGAGGTGCGGAGGGTACGCGGGCGGGCGCAGGGCGGCGGCACAAAAGTCGGCGGGCGGCTCATGTGTTGAGGTTAACGGCGGTACGGGAAAGTCGCCCGGCGGCCCGGACGCCGACGGCCCGGCCCCTGAACGGGGCCGGGCCGACAGGGTGCCGGTGCGTCAGCTCTCGGGCTGCGCGGCTGCCTTTGCCGTACGCGTACGGCGGCGGGGCTTCGCCTCGGACTCGGCCGGGGCCTCCACGGTGGCGGAGACGGTGGCCTCCGCGGACACGGCCGACTTCACCGCGCGCGCCCGGGTCCGCCTGGGCTTGGCCTCGGCGGTCTCGCCCGCCGTGACCGGCGCGGACGCCTCGGCGGACGCGACCGCCTTGACGGCGCGTGTCCGCTTCGGCCCGGCCTCGGGCTCGGCGGCCTCCGCCGGGTCCACGGCCTTCACCGCGCGGGCCCGGGTCCGCTTGGGCTTGGTCTCGGCCTCCGGTGCGGCGGTGTCCGCCGCCTCGGCGCTCTCCACGGCCTTGACGGCGCGGGTGCGGCGACGGGGCTTGGTCTCCGCCTCGGCCTCGGGGGCCGCGGTGCCGGCCGACGCCTCGACCGGCTCGGGGCTCTCCACGGCCTTGACGACACGCTTGCGGGCCCGCTTGGGCTTCGCCTCGGGCTCGGCCTCGGGGGCCGGGGCCACGGACGCGGCCGGAGCCGTCCCGACGGAGGCCGATTCGACGGCAGCCGTCTCGGCAGGGGCCGTCTCGACCGGGGCGACCGCCTTCACCGCGCGGGTACGGCGACGGCGCGGCGCACCCTCCACGACCGGCTCGGACACGGGCAGCGGCTCCGCGGCGGCGGCCGGTGCGGCCGGCGGCGCGGATTCGGCGGCCGGTGCGGACGCCAGGGTCTCCACCGCGGTGGGCGCGCTCGGCGCACCCACCCTCGTACGGCGGCGGCGCCTCGGCACCCGCGGCTCGGCGACCCCGGTCTCCGCGGCGGCGGAACCGGCGGCACCGGTCGAGCCGGAAGCGGTGGATCCGTCGGCGGCGCCGGAGTCCGAGGGAGCCTCGGCGGACGCCGGAGTGCCCGCCCTCGTACGGCGGCGCTGGCGAGGAGTCCTCGTACGCGCCGGACGCTCCTCGGTCACCGCGGCGGCCTTGCGGCCACGGCCACCGGTCTCGCCCAGGTCCTCCACCTCCTCGGCCGCGAGGCCCGCCCGGGTGCGCTCGGCCCGCGGCAGAACACCCTTGGTGCCCTGCGGAATGCCCAGCTCCTCGAAGAGGTGCGGCGAGGTGGAGTAGGTCTCCGCCGGGTCGGCGAAGCCCAGGTCGAGCGCCTTGTTGATCAGCTGCCAGCGCGGGATGTCGTCCCAGTCCACCAGCGTGACGGCCGTACCCGACTTGCCGGCGCGGCCGGTGCGGCCGACGCGGTGCAGATAGGTCTTCTCGTCCTCGGGCGACTGGTAGTTGATGACGTGCGTCACACCGTCGACGTCGATGCCGCGCGCGGCGACGTCGGTGCAGACGAGGACGTCCACCTTGCCGTTGCGGAACGCCCGCAGCGCCTGCTCGCGCGCGCCCTGGCCCAGGTCGCCGTGAACGGCGCCGGAGGCGAAGCCCCGGCGCGCGAGCTGGTCGGCGATGTCCGCCGCGGTCCGCTTGGTACGGCAGAAGATCATCGCGAGTCCGCGGCCGTCGGCCTGGAGGATGCGCGAGACCATCTCGGGCTTGTCCATGGAGTGCGCGCGGTAGACGCGCTGGGTGATGTTCGCGACGGTCGCGCCCTCGTCGTCCGGCGCGGTGGCGCGGATGTGCGTGGGCTGCGACATGTAGCGGCGGGCCAGGCCGATGACCGCGCCCGGCATGGTCGCGGAGAACAGCATCGTCTGGCGGCGCGCGGGCAGCTGCTGGATGATCTTCTCGACGTCGGGCAGGAAGCCCAGGTCGAGCATCTCGTCGGCCTCGTCGAGGACCAGCGCCCGCACCTTCGACAGGTCGAGCTTCTTCTGGCCGGCGAGGTCGAGCAGCCGGCCGGGTGTGCCGACGATCACGTCGACGCCCTTGCGCAGCGCCTCGACCTGCGGCTCGTAGGCACGGCCGCCGTAGATCGCCAGCACCCGCACATTGCGCACCTTGCCCGCGGTGAGGAGGTCATTGGTGACCTGGGTGCAGAGCTCGCGGGTGGGGACGACCACGAGGGCCTGGGGGGCGTCGGTCAGCTGCTCGGGCTTCGCCCGGCCCGCCTCGACGTCCGCGGGGACGGTGACGCGCTCCAGCAGCGGCAGCCCGAAACCGAGCGTCTTGCCGGTGCCGGTCTTGGCCTGCCCGATGACGTCGGTGCCGGAGAGCGCCACGGGGAGCGTCATCTCCTGAATGGGGAAGGGTGACAGAATGCCGACGGCTTCGAGGGCTTCGGCTGTTTCGGCCAGGATCCCGAGATCCCGGAAGGTTGTTTGCTGCGTAGTCAGGGTGTTGCCTCTTCTGTGAGACGCGGCGCGAGGCGAACGATGGGGGTCGTACCGCACCTGGGTACTGGACCGGCCGTGGGTTGGCCGGATGGCGCGGGACCACTGCCGTCGCTCGAGCGCTCATGCCGCTGAGGGGGCCCCTCATCTGCGGTCGTACGCGAAAGGAAGCGCACGGTCCGCGCGAGGGCGGTCGGTTCGGAGCCGATCGTGCCACCGACCGGGCATCCTCAAGGGGTCAGAGGAACAGAACGTCCTCGTCCCTCAGTCAATCACTGCGATCGCCCGCCGAGTGAATGAATCACGCTCAGCAGGCGCAATACCACTGTACCCCGGATTCGCGCATGTGTGTTGGCCGAATTCATGGGAACCGGGGTGACAAAGGCTCCGCCGACGCGCCGGGGCGAGCCGCGGGCCTGGCTGACCAGGCCCTTACGACCCCGGTGCGGCGGGCTATTGTGCGCTCCATGGAGACGCCTGACAACGCCACTGAACCCACCGGTATCGCCGCCCAGGACTGGGCCACGGCCTCCGCCGACCCGCAGTACCGCGCAGCCGTCGTGGATCTTCTCGGGGCGCTCGCGTACGGGGAGCTGGCCGCATTCGAGCGGCTCGCCGAGGACGCCAAGCTCGCGCCGACGCTCGGCGACAAGGCGGAGCTGGCGAAGATGGCGTCCGCGGAGTTCCACCACTTCGAGCGGTTGCGGGACCGGCTCACCGCGATCGAAGCGGAGCCGACGGCCGCGATGGAGCCGTTCGCGAAGGCGCTGGACGACTTCCACCACCAGACCGCGCCGTCCGACTGGCTGGAGGGCCTGGTCAAGGCGTATGTCGGCGACTCCATCGCCAGTGACTTCTACCGCGAGGTCGCGGTGCATCTGGACTCCGATACGCGTGCGCTGGTGGTCGCCGTCCTCGACGACACCGGCCACGGCAACTTCGCCGTCGAGAAGGTGCGCGCCGCCATCGAGGCCGACCCCCGGGTCGGCGGGCGGCTCGCGCTCTGGGCGCGGCGGCTGATGGGTGAGGCGCTCTCCCAGGCCCAGCGGGTGGTCGCCGAGCGCGACGCGCTCTCGACGATGCTGGTGGGAGGGGTCGCCGACGGGTTCGACCTGGCGGCGGTGGGCGCGATGTTCGCCAGGATCACCAAGGCCCACACCAAGCGGATGGCGGCGCTGGGCCTGGCGGCCTGAGCGGACACCGTGTCCGCTGTGCGCGCCGTGTCCGCCGTTTCCGTCGGGGCGTCCGGAAGGTCTCATGGGACCCGGTCGCCCGGTCAGAAGGGGAACGCCCTGCGCAGCCGGCGCCCTGACGGCCGCAGCAGCAGCGAGAGCAGTACGGCCCCGATCAGCACCGCGCCGATCAGCGTCCCCGCGAGATGACCGGGGCCTAGTGCCACATGCGTCACATAGGAGCCGAAGAGCGCGCCGAGCGAACCGGTGAGGAACACCACGCGCCGAGCCGGGAGGCGGTCGGAAAGATGGCGTTCGGCCGCCCACGCGAGGGCGAGTCCGAGCAGAACCGAACCGAGCGCTTCCAGCAGCACTGCTGATCACCTCACGGACACGGGCGGGGGCTTCGCGGGTCGTAGCCGGTACTACCCGGTGCCCACGGAAAGCAACCCTCCGTCAGCGCTCCGAATACGCGTCCGGGGGGTGGTCCCGCGCCCGCGCCGCGGCTGTGCCGGCGCCGTCCGCCGGGGGCGATGCGCGCAGAGGGGGCACTCGTGCCGTGAGCCCCGCGTACCGGTGCGGCCCGGCGCGAGGCCGGACGGCCCCGGATACGGGATACGGATACGGATACGGGCGTGGGGGGGGGGGGGGGGGGGGGGGGGGGGGGGGGGGGGGGGGGGGGGGGGGGGGGGGGGGGGGGGGCGGGGGGGGGGCGGCGGGGGGGGGCGGGGGGCCGCCCCCCGGCCGGCCC